>CAMSXY010000001.1 GCA_947065955.1 uncultured Caryophanales bacterium
AAAAATGTTATTTATCAATGTATTCAAAATATTCTTGAAAGAACAAAACAAGAGTATGCCTCTTTAAAAGAAATTTATGAGGAAGTTTCTACGTATTTAGAAACGGAAAATAACGAGGTTTTGCAAACTCAAATTCGAGGAAGATTACAGGAATATTGTGAACAATATTCTAGTTTTTTAGGACAACCTTTATTTTTAACAGAGAAACCTAGGTCAGGAAGATGGACTATTAAGAAAAAGGAAAAAAAGTTTATTCGATATGAACATAATTATTTTTTAATTAGTGAAGATAATTGGTGTACGATAGAAAAAGTTAAAAATATTACCAGTGAATATATTCTTGAAAGTGTTTCTGAAAATGTATATAAAGCAAAATTATCTTTCCTTCTTGGAAGAGAAAAGGCAAGTATTATCCTTGAAGAATTAAATTCTATTCGTGAGTTATTAAAACCATATCCTGAATCTTCTAAGGAGAATGAAGGATATGGAATCGCATTTGAGATTTTTTCTACTTCTGTAATCCACAATATTGATTATGAAGAATGTATTTCCCATTATAAAATTCATGGAGATGCAGACGGAAAAATTGATATAATTTATTATGGAGAGGCAAGTAAGATTTATATTTATCAGATTAAAATGGACACAATTAAAGATAATGCTTATTCGGATATGGCTTTAAATTATGGGACTTGTATAAAGGGAAATGTTCCAGAAAATGGGAAAGATCTTTTTAATTTTTATAAAAAAAATGAAAAGGCTATAGAGGGAAAAGTGGTTATTTATAGAAGTGTATCTATGAATTCTTCCAAAGAAACTAATTTTAAACCTACGGATATTTATAATTTGTTTTTTCAAAACCATTTGTTACCACAAAATAATAATCATTTAACTTTGAATATTATTAAACCAAGTTTATCCATTGGAGATAATTTACAGTATAATGTTTCGACTGATTTGAAAGGTAATTTTAATTTTTATATTCAATCTGATAAGTTGATTCAATGTATACTAGATTCCTTAGGGATAAAACGATCTGGACCTATTAATTTGGATCATATCTCTAGATATTTTACCGATAATGTACGTGGAATTTTATCGGTTAATGAAAAAATGGTTCAAACAATTCATGAGGAGCCAGAAAATTTTATTAAGTATAATAATGGTATTAATATCACAGGAGAAGTTTTAGATCTTGGACCTGTTATTCAAATTAAAAATCCTGTTATTAATAATGGGCAGCAGACAATTACCACTTTAATTTCTGAAAATACAAATCTTGAAAAAATTACAGTTTCTGTAAAGGTGACCAATGAAAAAGATCCGTTTATAAAGGGAAAAATATCGCAGTATTCAAACGAACAGGTAAGGGTAAAAGCGATTGATATGTTATCTTTAAATTTTTATATTCGAGCAATTCAAAATGTGATTTTTAAAAATTCTTATCACGGTGAAAATTATTTTTTAGAGATTTATTCTTCTGGAAAAAAGAGCTATTATGATCTTTTAAAAATCCTTTATCAAGAAGGTCATGTGATATCTCTTTTGGATTTTATGAAACTTTATTTTTCTATTCAAAATGGAAAAGAATTAGGGAATTGGAAGAACTTTCCGAATAGTCAAATTGAAAAAACGGAAATTGATGATTATTTTGATGAAGAAAAATCTTTTCGGGTATGCGAGGCAATTGTTCGTTATAATAAATTTGTTGCAAAAATTAATAATAAGAAAGAAAAAGATGATTTTAAATCGGCTGATTTAGCTTTTAAATATTTACTCTGCAAAGAAAATTTACAGGAAGAAGAGGCTGCAACAATTATTCGAAATATTAATAAGAAATATTATTATGATGTTGCTGATGAGAAGAGTAAATTAATTGATATTTATAAAAGTACAACGATTTTTTCTTTATTAGAAAAAGAGTTAAAATTGTTTCAAGAAGAAGAGGTAAAAGAATAATTATAAAAAAGTTTCTATTTATTTTTGATAGAAACTTTTTTCGTGTAAAGATTTTCTTTGATAAAAAGTATTGTGCCTTTACTATGCAAGGAGCATTTTTATTATCAAAAAATTCTCTTAATATAAGTTCATTTTATTATACCCTTTTCTTCTTTCTGTATGGTCACACTATAATTAATACGTTTCCCGAAATTTTCAAATTTTCCTTTAAAGCCGATCGAATATTAATTGTTTCAATAATTTGACTATTCCTTTTTTTATTAGAAAATATGTTCTTACAGGAACTTTTTCTTCACTAGGTATTCTAGAGAAATCTTTTTCTAATTTTTTTATCAAATAGGCAATGACAAGTAAAAAATATTTGAAAATATTTACATATATTTACAATTGGAAAGCTCTGATAACAATTACAGCTTTCTTTCGATAATAAAATATTCTTCTTTTTTTTGATTGCATTTTAATTTCTTTTACCGACGAATAGAAAACAATTATGTAAAGATAATGTTTAAAAGTATATAACTATTTACTTTTTTTATGGAAAAAAAGTCTAATTAGGAAAGAATTTCTTATTTGACATTCCTTGTGTGTAATGTTATAATTTTTCTCTGTAGTGGGGGTTTTTATTATGCAGTCATTAAAAAATTTGTCTTATGAAAAAGAGGTTTTATTAAATTCTTCTTTTGTTTATGGTGGATTTCCACAGAGACTTTATTTATCAAAATCTTTTCTTAAAAATAGTGGATGTGACCAATATTTTTTAAAGGTATATAGTGTCCAAGATACTATGATTTGTCAGGGATATATTTATTTTTATATAGATTTTTTAACAAAAACAAGTCATTTTATTGGGGTTTATGTGAAACCTGAGTATCGTAGTACAGGTCTTGCTTCTTTGTTAATTTCAAGTTGGATTCAATTTTGTTGTGATTATGATTTTATTCATTTGACGACCAATAAGAAACAAAGAAAACCTTTTTTAGTGTATTTATTAAAAACGTTTGGTTTTGAAATTTTAAATTTAGAGAGATATCAAACTTCACCTTATACGATTTATATATGTAATGAAGATGATAGTAAGGTAAAATATTTATTATTTAAGAATAATAATCAAGCAAAGTCTTTTCTTAATGGTACTATTATGCAGCATGATAATTATTGTGTGATTGAAAAATTAGGAGAAGCTATGCATATATTAGATAATGTACTTCTTTCTACTCCTTATGATCTTCAAAATGAGGATAAGGCTTATACTAAGGCACTTCATATTTGCAAAAAACATCATGGATAAAAGGTCAATTTGTATGAAAAAATTTTATATAAAAAAACAATCTAATATTATTTTTCAGATTGTTTTTTTGTTTTCTTTGGTGTACTTTGTTTGTTTTGTTTTACGAGTAAGTCTCTAATTTCGGTTAATAGAGCTACTTCTTCTGGAAGTTGTTTTTTTGCTTTTTCTTTTACCTCTTTTTTACCTTCTTCTTTTTCTTCCTCTTTGGCTAATTTTGATAATTCATTGATACTTTTTACAAAGATGAAAATACAGATTGAAATAATTAGAAAGTCAATGACATTTTGGATGAAAACGCCATAAGAGATAACAGCACTTCCTACTTGAAGAGATAAGTTTGAAAAATCAATTCCTCCAATAACAATTCCAATAAGGGGCATAATGATATCATTTACAAGGGATGATACAATTTTCCCGAATGCACCTCCGATGATAACTCCGACAGCTAGATCGATTACATTTCCTCTCGATATAAATTGTTTAAATTCTTTAATCATAATTCACCTCTTTATAATTTCATATTACAATTTTTCTTTAAAATAGTCAAGCCTTGATGTTGCTAGTTATTACTATTGATGAAAATGAAGATTTTATACCTTTTATATAAATTGATTTTTAATATTATAAAAAAGTTTTATGGTCCATAAAGTATTTCCATTATTTTAGTGAATGGTATAATAACTATATAGAAGATTAAATAGAAAGGTGTATTTTATGGAAAATGTAGTTTTTGAAAAAGTAAGAGCTTTTATGTATCGAAATGCAAGACCATTAGATTTAGCGTGTTTTCAATACCATTTTGAAAAAGGGAGTAAAGAGAAAAAACTTTTTTTGTGAAACTTTTTTTTGAAAAATACGACTTATATAGTGAGGTGAACAAAATGGTCGATCAGGAAACCTTACATTTATTTGATGAACTTTATTATTCCACGTATGAAAGTGTTCTTACCTATGTTGTTTGTAATTGTTCTAACATAGAAAACGTAAAGGATATTATGCAGAATATTTATTTGGAAGTTTTAAAAAAATTAGAAAAGGAAAAAACTTTTTTGATTAATAAAGCTTATATAATGGGAATTGCTAAAAACAAGGTGAGAGATTATTATAGATTTCGTTATAAAAATAAACTTGTTTCTCTATTTTCTTTTATGGATTCTAAAGAAGATATTTATCTTTTGGATACTGTTTCATCGGATATAGATATTGAAAGTGATCTTATAAAAGAGGAAGATATCCAGTTTATTTGGGCATATCTAAAAAAGAAAAAGGTAGTTATTGCGAAGATATTTTATCTTTATTATTATATGGATTTCGAAATAAAGGAAATTGCAGAAAAAGTGCATATGAGTGAGTCAAATGTAAAAAATTATTTGTATAGAACTTTAAAAGAATTGAATGTTTTTATGAAAAAAAGAGGTGAAAGAAATGAGTAAAAAAAAGGTTATTAAAGAAGTATTTGATCGAAATTTTTCTATGGAGGAGATGAGAGCTCAAATTCTTCAAAAAAGTAAAGAAAAAAAATATATATATCAAAATTTATTTTTTAAATACAGTTTACCTATTTGTATTTTCTTATGTGGTGTATTTGTTTTAAATAATAATTTTTCTCTTTCCAACTCAGAAAAAGGGGGTGTAGAAAATTCTGTTTCCAATAGTTTCTATATTAACAAAATAGAGAATATGGGTGCTAATAGAATTGATGCAATAGAAAAGAAAATTTCTTTTTCTGATTTGGATAATTCATGGCTTGGTGCTTTAAAAAATAGGATAGCTGTTCCAAATGATTTAGAAAATTTTAATGGATATATGCTTTATACTAGACAAGATCAGAATAGTGATTACACAAATTTAAATTGTTATGTTTATTCTTACTTTAGTACTACAGTTGGAAAAGACGTTCGTATTGCTTTTTCAAATAAGAATAAACCTGTTCGAGACTATTTTTTTGAACAAGTTGGAAAAATTTCTAAAATAAATAATATAGAATTAACAATTTATCAATATGAAGATATTTACTTTGCTGAATTTGTATTTGATGACTATTTTTTCGATATAGAGGTTCAAGGATTAAGTGAAACTGAATTTACAGTTTTACTAGAATCAATTATTAAGTAGTTTTTTTAAGTAGACGATCTTATAGAAAGTCTGCTTTTTTTATGTTACAATAGTTGTTAAATGGAGGATTTGTATGGAATATTTAAAAGAAGATCATAAAGAAATTCTTATTTCTAACATTAATAAGATTCATACAACTAAGATGGGGGAAGAGAGGATTCGAAGGAATCTTAAATTGGGGGATTTGGATGTTGTTTTATACTGTAAGAATAAGATTATGGATTCTAAAAGTTGTGTTTATAAAACGGGAAAAAATTTGTATTGTTTAATCGATGATATAAAAATAACAATTCATTCTCATAGTTATACAATTATTACTGCACAAATTGTTTTATTACCATAAATTGTTGCAAAAATTGTCGAAAAAATGTATAATGAATTTAGAAGTGCTTGTACAGACTTTGATTTGTTCAAGCACTTTTTTTGTATAATTCTATATAAAAAAAGTTGCCGAAGCAACTTTTTTTAATCACCTAAGTGATGCTTAAAAAGCTTTAAAGGTAAACCTTTATTTTAACGCACTATGTCATGTTAAATGGTATTAACAAAGTTATTGTATATCAAATTGGTTTCTTTGTCAAGTTAGGAAGTGAGGATTTTTATGGAAGATTATTATATTGGTTTAGATATTGGAGATGCATCGGTTGGTTATGCAGTTATTGGAAAAGATTATCATTTAGTTAAAAATCATTCGAAAAATATGTGGGGAGCTCGTCTTTTTGAACCAGGAAAAACTGCAAAAGAAAGAAGACTTTTTCGCAGTAGTCGAAGACATTATGAAAGAAGACGAAAAAGAATTGCTTTATTACAAAGAATGTTTGAGGAAGAAATATTGAAAGTGGACGCAACCTTCTTCTTGCGTTTGAAAGAAAGTTTTTGTTGGAAAGAAGATTCTCATTATAAAAAGGACTATAATCTTTTTATAGACAGTTCTTATAATGATAAAATCTATTATAAGGAATATCCTACGATTTATCATTTGCGTCATAAACTTATGTATTCAAAGGAAAAAATGGATATTCGGCTTGTTTATTTGGGAATTCATCATATTTTAAAATATCGTGGTAATTTTTTGTATGAAGGACAAAATTTTGATGTAAAATCTTTAGATGTGCCTTCTAAAATTAAATCCGTTTTAAATATCTTTGCGGAAAATTTTGAAATGGTTGATTTAACACAAATGGATCAAATTGATTTTTCTGCATTAGAAAACTTATTTATTAATAAACAGATTTCCCTTAAACAAAAGCAAGAAGAAATCCAAGAACTTTTAAAAAAGTGTTTTTTTAATTCAAATCAACTTAAACAATTTTGTTTGTTACTTCTTGGAAAAAAGGCAAATTTAACTGTTTTGTTTTCATTAGAGGGTGAAAAAGTAGAAGTGAATTTTTCTTCTTCTAAATATGAGGAAGAAAGAGAGAATATTTCTCTTATTTTGGGAGAAAAGATGGACTATGTGGAACAACTTTTTGAGCTTTATAGTAATCTTTTTTATAAAAGTATGTTTTCTTCGGATTCTAGTAAGGTAGTTACTTGTCTATCAGAGGCCATGCTACAAGTTTATACGAAACATGAAAAAGATTTAAAACTTTTGAAAAAACTTTTGAAAGAACAAGATCCTACTTTATATTCTTCTTTCTTTCGAGAAAAAGGTGATAATAGTTATGAGTCGTATATTCATAATTCTAGTAAATTTGATTACGACGCGCTTAAAAAATATCTAAAAAAAATTTTATCTTCGATTTCTTCTCCCGTAGTGGATCAAATTTTAGAAGATATAGAGAAAGATAATTTTTTAAGAAAAATAAATGTTGTCCAAAATTCTCTTTATCCTTATCAAGTTCATTTACAAGAGCTTAGACAAATTCTTTATAATCAAGGTCAATATTATCCTTTTCTGTTAGAAAAATATGATGAAAAAACTACTAAAATTGAGCAACTTTTTATATTTCGAATTCCTTATTATGTAGGACCTTTAAATTTAAATGCAGATGAAAATGGCAATTCACGTAGTTTTGCGTGGCTTACAAAAAGAGAAAATGAAAAAATTACGCCTTTTAATTTTCATCAAGTTGTGGATGTTGAGAAAACTGCAGAAAATTTTATTCTTCGAATGACCAATTTTTGTACATATTTATTAACTGAAAAGGTTATTCCTAAAAATTCTTTATTGTATACAGAATTTATGGTTTTAAATGAATTAAAACAAATTCGTGTTAATGGACATAAATTGCCACTTGTTTTACAACAGAAAGCAATTAAAGAACTTTTTTTAAAACAACGAGTTATTAAGGATTCGACTTTTAAAAAATGGTTGATAAAACAAAATGAATATCCTTTTTTAAATGGAAATCTTGAGATAAAAGGGTATCAAAAAGAGGATCAATTTGCTAGTAGCATGGGTGTTTTTATTGATTTTATTGATATTTTTGGAGAAATTACCTTTCAAAATCAAAAAATGATCGAAAAATTGATTGAATGGATTACTATTTTTGAGGATAAAAAGGTTTTAAAACAAAAAATCGCTCGTTCTTATCCTTCCTTAACAGAGGAAATTTTAAAGAAAATTATTTCTAAAAAATATCAAGGGTGGTCGAGGCTTTCTTTTGAATTATTAACAGGAACAACAGGAATTTGTTATATCGATTCTTTTGGAGAAATGTTTAGTATTATGGATCTATTAAGAACAACAGAGGAAAATTTTATGCAGATTCTTTGTAATAAAAAATATGGATTTGAAGAGAAAATATATCATTATAATTATAAGGAGGAAAAGTCAGAAATTACGCTTGAAGATGTTTTGCGTATTCCAACTTCTCCTAGTGTTAAAAAGGGAATTTGGCAAAGTGTATGTCTTACTTCTGAACTTGTTTCTTTTATGGGATATCCTCCTAAGCATATTTTTATAGAAGTAGCACGTTCTGATGAAAAGAAAAAGCGTACTATGTCAAGAATTGATAAAATTCGAAAACAATATCTTCAAATGGAAAAGTCTTTAAAAGAGCAAATAGAATATAAAAAACTTATGGGTGAGTTAGAAAATTATGATGTGTTAGATGAACGTGTATATTTATATTTTATGCAATTTGGAAAATGTCTTTATAGTTCTAAACCTTTAAATATCCATGATTTATCTAGTTATGAGATAGATCATATTATTCCAAGGTCGCTTATTAAAGATGATAGTTTTGATAATCTAGCACTTGTTTATAAAGAAATGAATCAGTGTAAGAAGGCAGATCTTACTTTAAAAGCATCGATTATTGAGAAACAAAAGCCTTTTTGGAAGCTTTTACAAGATCATGATTTTATGTCTTCTAAAAAGTATTTTAACTTATGTCGAAAAGAATTTCGAGCAGAGGATATAGAAGGATTTATTAATCGTCAACTTGTGGAAACAAGGCAAATTGTTCAACACGTTATTCATCTTTTTAATAGTATTTATAAAGAGGATACTGTGGTGTCTGTAAAGGCTAGTTTATCTTCTGATTATCGCAAGCGTTATCAACTTTATAAATTTCGTGAGTTGAATCATTTTCATCATGCACAAGATGCTTATTTGGCAGCTTGTCTTGGACTTTATATTTTAGTACGCTATCCAAAATTAAAAAATGAGTTTATTTATAATTTATATCTTCAAAAGAAAATTGTTTTTTCAAATAATTCAAACCGTTATGGATTCATCTTGGATGGTATGGAAAAAGATTATGAAGATAAAGAACGTAGTGTATATTTAAATATGCAGAATTTTCATGATTGTGTGAAGAAGACTATTTATCAAAATGATCCTCTTATTACAAGAAAATGCGAATTTTATAGTGGAGCTTTTTATAATCAAACTTTATATAAAAAAGGGAGTAGTTCTTCTTTAGTTGAAAAAAAGAAAGGTTTAGATCCTTTGAAATATGGAGGATATACGGGTATACAGGAAGCTTATTCTATGTTAATTTCTTATGTAAAGAGAGGGAAAACAGTAAAAAAAATGATTGGAATTCCTGCTTTGCTGGATTCTATGGAAAGAAACGGACAAAATATATTAAAAGAGTATATATGTAAAAAAGAAGGTATTGATCATTTTACAATTTTAAAAAAATATATTGGACGTCATCAAGCAATTTTCTATAAAGGTCAACTTTGTTATTTATCTTCTAGTAGTGAGGTATTTAATGGTGTTGAGTTTATATTAGATTACGCGCATATGGAAAAATTTAAAGATACATTTAATTTGATTTATAATCAGGCTAAAGGGACTTTGGATGAACATTTGGTGGATGAATTGGTTGATTATATTTTAGGTAAAATGAAAATCGCTTACCCTTTATATCAATCAGAAAGAGAAAAACTTGAGTTATTTATAAAAGAAGGTTATTATATAAATTTGCGTTTAGAAGAAAAGATACGTTTAATTCGACAGTTATTTATTTGTTTAAGTGCAAGTCCTAGTCGTGCTGATTTGAAATTTTTAAATGAAAAACAGAGTTCTATTAAATTTTCGGATGCTATTGGAAGAAGAAGTGGTCAAAATATAGGAACTGGTAAGTTTATTTATACTTCCCTTAGTGGTCTTAGAAGGAATACTTATGAGTTTTAGGACGGTTGTTATTTCAAGCAGTTGTAAATTATCGTATAAAAATGATTATTTGGTAGTAAGAAATGAAGAGGGAATGAAGTCGGTACATCTTTCTGAAATCGAAACGGTTTTAATAGATTCTACCGCAATTTCATTTTCCTCTCATCTTCTTCTTGAACTTATAAAAAATAAGATTAAAGTGGTTTTTTGTGATGAAAAAAGAAATCCGTATGGGGAATTTGTTCCTTATTATGGTAGTTATAATAATGTAAAAAAGATCCAGAACCAAATTTCTTTTAAAGAGCCTTTAAAAAAACAATTATGGAAAAAGATTGTTCAAAATAAAATAAAAAATCAAGCCTCTTTACTTTTGCAAGTAGGAAGTGATAAGGGTGATTTGTTATTAAAATACGTGGAAGATGTTGAATTGGATGATCGCACAAATCGTGAAGGCCATGCTGCAAAGGTATATTTTAATAGTTTATTTGGATTCGATTTTTCTCGTAGTCAAAAAAATGATATTAATGCAGCTTTAAATTATGGTTATTCTATTATTTTGTCTTTAATTAATAAGGAAATTGTTAATAATGGTTATCTTACACAAATGGGTATTAAACATAGAAATGAATTTAATTTTTTTAATTTGTCTTGTGATTTTATAGAGGTTTTTCGTCCTATTATTGATCGTTTTGTTTATTATCACCAGAAGGAAGTCTTTTCAACTACCTATAAAATGAATTTAGTTAATCTTTTGAATCATAAATACTATTATTGTGGAAAACTTTATTTTTTATCAGATATTATTCGTTTATATGTGAAAAATATGCTGGACTGTATGGAAAAGGAAACTATTTTAAACGGAAAGGAATTTTTGTTGAATGAGGGAAAGAATTATGCGAACGATCCTGTTTTTTGATTTGCCGAGTGTTAGTTATTATGATCAAAAGAATTACCGAAAATTTCATAAATTTTTATTACAGGAAGGTTTTGTAATGATGCAAGAATCTGTTTATTCAAAAATTTGTTTGGACTTGAAACAGTCTAAATTTCTTTATGATCGAATACGGTTAAATGTTCCTAAGAAAGGTCTTGTTCAAGTTCTTACTATTACAGAAAGACAATATAGTGGGATAGAATATATTATTGGAAAAAAGTCGAGTACTGTGATTGATGATACAGAAAGATTGGTTATTTTATGAAATTACAATGGAATCAGTTGGAAAATGAAATTTTGTTTTTAGATGATTTTATTAATGTAGTTGAATTTGAAAATAAGCATCTTTTTTGTTCTTTTATTGAGGATTTTCGAAAAGCTATTAATGGGGAAATAGAAGAAGGAATTTTGGTGTTTTATGAACAAGAGGAGGAAATTTCTTGTCTTCATAAGATAGAGTGTTATATTGATTATTTCGCAATTGATTTTAATTCTAAAAAAATCTTGAATACTTTTTATCAAAAGGTTTCTAAAAATATAGAAGAAGAAGGAATTTCCGTTTTTCCTATTTTATCGGATTTTTTGCAGAGAATAAAAAATTATTTTGAAGATTTTAATTTTGATATAACTTATGATACTGATCTTACGATTGTAGATATTTCTAAGTTTTTGAAGGTGAAAGTTAATGATGAAAGGAAAACTGTCTTTGAGAAGATACTTTTGCTTTTAGATTTAGAAAGTGAATTTCATTTTAATAAAATAGTAGTTTTTGTAAATTTGAAATCTTTTTTGACTAAAGAGGAAGTTGTGAAGGTGTATCGATATAGTAAAATGAAGAAGGTTTGGATATTGTTACTTGAAAGTAATTTGAGTGGAGTTACTTTGGAATATGAAAAAAAGTTAATTATTTATAACAATTTAGATGAAATTGTATTATAATATAGTTGATGTGGTTCTTATTTAATACCTATGATATAGAGTATAGCACTAGTACGTTTCTAAAACATTTTGAGGTTTTAGAACTATGTCATTTTAGATGGTATTAAAACAAGACCTAATACTTTTTTATCATCCTTTTGGTTTTAGAACTATGTCATTTTAGATGGTATTAAAACAGATGATATTCAGCTTCTCACAACCAGTATGTTTTAGAACTATGTCATTTTAGATGGTATTAAAACTCTTTATTTATCATCTCGATCATTTCTTCTGTTTTAGAACTATGTCATTTTAGATGGTATTAAAACATCAATTCAGTATCATAGATTCTAGCAACTGTTTTAGAACTATGTCATTTTAGATGGTATTAAAACCTTAAATCGGAAATAAAATCTGGTTTTTCAGTTTTAGAACTATGTCATTTTAGATGGTATTAAAACCATAGTTATTAAATTAACGGACAATTATGAGTTTTAGAACTATGTCATTTTAGATGGTATTAAAACTATTTAGATGTATCAGCTGACTATATAATAGTTTTAGAACTATGTCATTTTAGATGGTATTAAAACCTATATTCAGTTAGTTCAAAATGAGCTTCAGTTTTAGAACTATGTCATTTTAGATGGTATTAAAACTATATACAAGTCATATTCTTTATAATAATCGTTTTAGAACTATGTCATTTTAGATGGTATTAAAACTAGGACCGATGAAGGTATAGCTAAATATTTGTTTTAGAACTATGTCATTTTAGATGGTATTAAAACGATTATAAATTGATAGTCTTTTTCGATTTCGTTTTAGAACTATGTCATTTTAGATGGTATTAAAACATCAGTAATAAAAACTACTAAAATATATACGTTTTAGAACTATGTCATTTTAGATGGTATTAAAACAAATTATATCAACATTGAATACAAAAAAATGTTTTAGAACTATGTCATTTTAGATGGTATTAAAACATACGATTACGACTTCTGGCATTTTTACAGGTTTTAGAACTATGTCATTTTAGATGGTATTAAAACATAATATTCTTTTATACCTTTTTCTAATTTGTTTTAGAACTATGTCATTTTAGATGGTATTAAAACATACGATTACGACTTCTGGCATTTTTACAGGTTTTAGAACTATGTCATTTTAGATGGTATTAAAACATAATATTCTTTTATACCTTTTTCTAATTTGTTTTAGAACTATGTCATTTTAGATGGTATTAAAACAGATACGAATGTATTTACTCCTATGTTATCGTTTTAGAACTATGTCATTTTAGGTGGTATTAAAACTAAATATTCATCAGCAGTTACCCAACGATTGTTTTAGAACTATGTTATATTAAATGGTTTTGTTATTTTAAAAATAAATATTATAGTAACTATTGTTTTTATTATAATGGATGAAAAGTTGAAAGGCAGTATTAAATTTAATTTAATATTGTTTTTTTATAAATGTCAAAGAAAAGGAAGAATTTTTGTAACACTTTTTAATGAATGCTACAACCTATCAACAATATATATATCTATATTATCCAAGAAGGACAGAAAAAGTAATAAAAGAAATTATAGTATGTTAAAGAAGGTTCTATTGTTGAGGTATGCTTATGTATTTTTTCATAATAACGAGTTTGGGGAATTTACAATACATGATATTAGGTCAACTTGTCTTTTGGAAACAGAGGATTTGTCTTTGAAAATTTCGAATGCTTTAAAAAGTCTCATAAAAAGTGGTTTAATCCGTAGTACAGGAAAAAAAAGAAAAAACGCTAAATTATATTGTATTACAGATCGGGGAATCTATTATATTACGCACTATAATAAAGAAATTAAATAAATTTTTTTTAATAAATTTGATATAAAAAATTCGGAGTATCTATCGACAAATTTTGATAAATTCGTTATAATTTTACTGGAGGAAACTGTATGGATTTTAAAGATCAAGTTGTCTTAATTACTGGTTCTAGTCGGGGGCTTGGAGCTAAAACGGCAATTGCTTTTGCTAAACATGGTGCTAAAGTTATTATCAATTATTATCAGAATCAAATAGAGGCATTAAAAGTTCAGAAGTATATTGAAGAACAATATCATCAAAGAGTTTCCATTTATAAAGCAGATGTTTCTTTAGAAGAAGAAGTGCAAGGTATGGTAGAAGATATCATTTCTAAATATAGAAAAATAGATATTCTTGTCAATAATGCTGGAATTGCTATTGATACGATGTTTGAAGATAAAACTGTAGAAAATTTTCAAAAAATATTAAATGTAAATTTGATTGGAACTTTTTTGACTAGTAAAATAGTGGGTGATTATATGTTAAAAGAAAAAAAGGGAAAGATCATTAATATTTCTTCTACAAATGCTATTGATACTTTTTATCCCATGAGTTTAGATTATGATGCTTCTAAAGCAGGGGTAATTTCCTTGACTCATAATCTTGCTAAACAATATGCTCCTTATATCCAGGTAAATGCAATTGCTGCTGGTTGGATGAAGACGGATATGTGTAAAGATCTTGATTCCTCTTTTGAAAAAGAAGAAATAGAAAAAATATTTTTAAAACGTTTTGCTGATCCAGAGGAAGTTGCTCATGTGATTCTTTTTTTAGCAAGTTCTTATGCTAGCTATATAAATGGTTCTGTTATTCGTGTAGATGGAGGTTATTAATGGAAATAAATTTTAGTTCTTTTGGAATACCAGAAGATGTGGTTTCAAAAGTTTTACAGGCAGAAAAAGAAGTTGAAAATCAATTTTTAAAGGTAGACCAATTATGCGAAAAAAATAGTTTAAAGGTTTTATCCGCTTTTCAAAAACATCGTGTTTCAGAGATTCATTTTGGACAGACAACAGGGTATGGTTATAATGATATTGGAAGGGATACAACAGAACAGGTTTTTGCAGAAATCTTACATGCTGAAGATGCTTTGGTGCGTTCTCAGTTTATTTCTGGAAGTCATGCCCTTACAGTTACGCTTTTTGCTTTATTAAGACCAGGAGATCTTCTTTTAAGTATCACAGGAAAGCCTTATGATACATTGGATGAAGTGATTGGAATTCGTGAAAATGCAAGTTCCTTAAAATCATTTGGGATAGACTACCAACAAATAGATCTTGTTGATAATGAATTTGATTATGAAAAAATTGAAAATGTTTTAAAAACACAAAAGGTGAAAGTCATCGAAATTCAACGTTCCAAAGGATACTCTACTCGAAAAAGTATTGATATTAAAAAAGTGGAAAAAGTTATTCAAAAAATACGAGAAGTTGATAAAACAGTTATTATTATGATTGACAATTGTTATTGTGAATTTGTATCCGAGCAAGAGCCTCTTGAAGTGGGAGCTGATATTATGGTAGGCTCTTTAATCAAAAATTTAGGTGGAGGAATTGCCCCTAATGGCGCCTATGTGGCAGGACGAAAAGATCTTATTTCTTTAGTTGCAGAGCGTTTAACATTGCCTGGAGAGGGAAGAGAAGTGGGTCCTACACTGGGAATTAATAGGCAATTATTACAAGGATTGTTTTTAGCTCCTTCTGTTGTTGCAAGTGCTTTAAAAACTTCTATTTTGGCTAGTAGAGTACTTGAAAATTTAGGATATTTCGTTGAACCAAAATATAATGAAATACGTGCTGATATCGTACAGAGTATTATTTTTCATGATCCAGATAAATTAATTCGTTATTGTCAGGGAATTCAAATGGGTTCTCCTATTGATTCTTTTGCTATTCCGCAACCTATAGAAACGCCTGGATATGAAGATCCTATTATTATGGCTTCTGGAAGTTTTACACAAGGATCTTCTATTGAGATTAGTTGTGATGGGCCTATTAGACCACCTTATATTGCTTATATGCAAGGGTCGTTAACATATCCTTATGGAAAAATCGCTATTATGAAAGCTATTGCTTATTTGGAACAGAATCATGAATTTTAATGATCCAAAAACTAGAGATTTTTTAGAAAAAGAATGGCAAAAGAGTATTTTGAAAAATTATGGAAATGGTCTTTTTCTTTCTCAAGAAGAGATAGTATTACTTCAAAAATATAACCTTTCTTATCAAGAGAGTACTTCTATGAAAGAATTTATGTATCAAATCGAAAATGTTCTTTCCTATTGTGAAGAAGAAGATTATGAAGAACTAGAACAAATTTCGACAAAAATTTCGGACTTTTATTATTATAATTACGTAAAAAAATAAAAGTTCTTTTTTTTATTTTATAAGGAGGTTATTATGTCAAAAATTAAAATATTTACAGATTCAGGAGTTGATTTGCCTTTATCTGTTTTAATGGAAAATGAAGTGGAAATTTTACCTATTTATTATCGATTTTATCATGAAGATACAATATATGGAGGAGATTTAAAACTTTCAACAAAGGAGTTTTTTTGGCATTTACAAAATCATGATGTTCCCTATACAATGGGATGTAATCCATCCAATATATATGGTCGTTTTTTAAAGTGGATTCAAGAGGGATATGATATTATTTGTGTATCTCTTTCTTCAATGCTTAGTAGTAGTTATAACCATATTTGTATGGTAAAAGAGGCTTTAAAAAAAGAGTATCCGAAAAGTAATATTTCTGTTATTGATTCTAAAACGGGTTCTTTATGCCAGGGTCTTCTTTTATATAAAACGATAGAACTTAGTAAGAAAGGGCTATCTTTGGAAGAAATTACAGAATGGTTAGAGAAAAATAAAGAACACTATCACATAGAATTTTTTGTGGATAATTTAAAATATTTAACAAATGGTGGTAGATTTTCTAAAGTGGAAGTCGCTCTTGGAAATGTTTCAAATATGAAACCAATTATTCAAATCAATTCTGTGGGAAGTGCTGAACTTCTTATGATGCGTCGTGGTATTAAAACAGCTACAAGATCGCTTGTTGAAAATTTTTCTAAGAAAGCAGATACAAGTGAAAAAATTGGTATCATTCATTCAGATTATGCATATGGTATTATTGGGATACAAAATATGCTTGCAGGCCTTGGAATACAATATGATTCTTTTATTACAGATGTAAATCCTGTTATTGCATCTCATATAGGTCCGAAGGCTTTAGGTTTATGTTATCGAAAAAAATAAAAAAAAGTATTGCAAAAAATTAAAAAATGGTATATACTATGGTAGTAATCAACCCAGAGGGGATTCGTATGCGCCCTTAGCGCAATTGGATAGAGCGTTAGACTACGGATCTAAAGGTTAGGGGTTCGACTCCCTTAGGGCGCACCATTTATCGGGAAATAGCACAACTTGGTAGTGCACTTGGTTTGGGACCAAGGGGTTGCAGGTTCAAATCCTGTTTTCCCGACCATTAAGATTATAAAGCCTTGAATTTCAAGGCTTTTATAATAAATGATTACTCATAGCCCTTAAAAAACACTTAATTTATTAAGTTTTTAGTAATTTTATAGATTTTGTTTTAAATGATTCAAGATGTCGATTGCTTTATCTTCATCATTTGGAATCATATGGGAATAAGTACCCAGTGTCATATTGATATCAGAATGACCTAAACGTTCCGAAATAACTATAATGGTACATTCTTGGATAACAGTAAGGATGCATGACTATGCCTAAAGTCGTGTATTCTTATTTTTTTGACATTTGCTAAAGCACAATACTTATCTTTCTTTCTACCAATTGTTGTGGATGCGAGTGGATTTATTCCACCGAAGATATACCAATTATCTTCAAAGCCTACACATGATTGGTAGAATTTTTTTAGTTCTTGTAATTGTAAAACCAAATCCTTATCAATTTTCACTTTCCGAATCGATCTTAACGTTTTAGGAGTATTTACAATATACTTTCCATTTTTCTTTTCTTTGGAAATCGTCTTATGAATATCTAAAGAACCATTTATGAAATCGTTCCAAGTAAGAGCCAAACATTCTCCCTGTCTTAATCCTGTATAATAAAGTGTTTCAAAGAATGTTTTATAAACTTGATTCTCTACAACGGATATAAATTTTTGATATTCTTCATAAGTCCAAAAATCCACATTCTTTTTTAAATCCGTTTTTCTTTTAAAGTTACCTGTCATACTAGCAATGTTTTGTTTTAATCCATAGAATTTCATTGCATAGTTTAATATCGTTACCATAGCACCATGTAAACTACTGTTATATTTGTGTTTAAAGCCTTTTTCTTCGATTATACGTTGCCATTTGATATAAACACTATTGGTAATCTTATTTAATCTGTAGTCTTTGAAATATGGAAGAATATAGTTGTTGAATCTACTAACAACAGAACGATAAGATTGTTGTTTCAATTTTAGGCTTATATGCTCTTTATATACTGTCCATAGTTCGCTAAAGAGTAGATTCGATATTTCTGCTCTATCCGATAGTTTAAACTCTCTTTCGGCCTGTAAAGCCTCTTTTTTAGTATCAAACCATTTTCTCTCAAATTGTTTGTGATTTCCATAAACATCTTCTGCATAAGTCCGAAATTTCCATTTCTTTGTTTTCTTATTTTGATATACTGGCATAATTTACTGCCGTATCATTCGCTATTACTTCTAAATACTGTTCTAACTTTGCCATTTTTGTGAGATATTCTAAATCAAGATTCAACTTTTCCACAATATATTGCATAGGAACAACTATTGTTTTCCCGTTAGGAACTTCTTTTCCACATTTATGAATCTCATTTATAATAGTATCTCGCATTTTAATAGCACTATCTCTGCCACAATCCATAATCTTCATAATATCATGAACATTTGCCCATGGCTTTGATAGGATGTTTAATAACTCGATACAGGACATTATTCACCTCCTCTCTATACTGTCGAATTTGTCCGACAGTATCATTATAGAACGTAACTACAATATTGTCAAGAAAATCCGCCACTTTTTATTGAAAAATATTTTGGGGTATGATATGATTGTTATAGAAAGCCGATAAAGAAAGGATTTTTTATGAATAAGGAACAATTATTAGAGTTAGTAGATAGCTTAGAATTACCAAAGGAAGAATACTATATTTTATCAAGTGGATGTTTACTTTTATATGGATTAAGAGAACAAGCTAAAGATTTAGATTTATGTGTATCAACAGAATTATTTGAAAATATGATAATGAAATTTGATATAGATTTATCTTCTAAAAATGATTGTGGATTTTATCGTTTGAATGATTTAGTAGAAGTTGTTGTCAATGAAAAACAAGAATTTAATAGAGATTTCAAGGATGGCTATCCTGTAGAATCATTACAAAGTATTTTAGATTATAAGATAAATAGAAATGCACCAAAGGATCAAGCAGATATTGTCAATATTCAAAATTATTTGAATAATCAAGAAAAACAAATGAAAAAGTTGTAGAGGTGTTATCATGGATGAAAACAATTTAAAGTATGATCTAAAATTGATATTGTTAGGGGCTCGTGAGAAGAAAGGTTATTCTCAAAGAAAACTAGCTCGAATTATTGGTATCCACCATTCTACTTTAAATGATATTGAAAACGGAAAGATTAAAAAAATCGATGTAGAAGTATTACGAAAAATTGCAGAAGAACTAGATTTAAGTTTAGAGTTACTACTGAAAGCAGCAGGATATAATCAAGTAGTGAATATGTTTAAAACACAAAATGATCCGCTAGATAAAAAATCAACTAGAGATTTAAAAAATATGATAGAAAAGTATCAAGAATCACAAATGGATTTATTAGATGATTCTGCTCAAAAAAGAGATAATGTAGCAAAATGTAGGACAAAATTACATCATATGATGATGTTGTTAGAGAAATATGATTATTACCAAGAAATATATCCAACCGAGAAAATATTAGCAGATGTGAAACAACTTTATGATGATTTGGAAATGAGTGCTGAAAAGTACGATTATAGTAAATTGCCTAGAGAGGAGTAGAAGCTAATGAAATATGAAGATTTAGTGATAAAATCAAACAAAATCATAGAAGATATAAAAATAGAAATAAATAATCTAATGATTGGGATTTCGTATAAACTTGAATATAGAATTAAATCGGAAGACCATATTTATCGAAAGTTGGAAAAAAATAATTTAAAAAATATAACTGATGTAGAAGATATTATTGGATTTCGAATTTTAGTAGAGAATGAAGATTTATGCCATCGAGTTTATTCAATATTGGCTGATTATTATAACCCATATAAAATTTCTAATTACTTCGTTAATCCAAAGGATACTGGATTTAAAGCTTATATATTGAAATTAGATAAATATGATATAAATACTGAAATTCAAATTATGACATATGATATGAAAATCATTACAGAGGAAACACATTTTATTCATGAACAAACAAAGTATAATAATTAGTAGTTTAGGTATATAGGTGCTACAAGGCAATAATTATATTATTTTGTTTATTGAAGTGAGGTAAAAGTATGCAATATGAAAATGAAAAATTTATTATTTTTTATAATCATAATGATGAAAATATTGAACAATTAATTGCTACACTAGAATCAAAATCTAAAGAAATCATAAATTTCTTTGGTTTAGAAAACATTAGTCGAAAAGTCATTATCAAAATCTATTATTCAATCGATGATTATAAGAAACACTTAATACCTTATCTTGAGGAAATGGGGGAAACTTATCATGATTGGATGATAGCCGATACTATGGATGACAATATTAATATGCTAGAATTAAGTCTTTGTCGAGAGTTAAGTTCTCATAGAAATGAAACAATTCAAGATCAAATGCAAAATATTTTACATGAATTTGCTCATATATGTCATCATGAATTGCTAGGAGAAAATAATTCACATGGACATATATGGTTTTCCGAAGCACTAGCGACAAATTTATCGGGTCAAGATTATAGTGGTACTCAAATTATTTGTACTTATAAAAAACTAAAAAATGACTTTAATAATGCCCCTAATAATTATCCAACATCGTATTTAATGGGAAATTATATGATAGAGAATTATGGAAGAGATTTTGTATTAGGTCTTATTAAAAATTGGCAATTATTAGATGAATTTGCTCCAAGATTATTTGAGGAAACCAAAGCATTTTATAATAAAAATGAAATGAAAAAGAAATAGCACACAAAACTATTTCTTTTCTATTGTAACTGTATAACCATATTTTTTAGCAATTTTCATTAAGGTTTCAAATGTATATCTTCTAGTGCCTCTTTCATAACCTTGAACAGTCATTCCACTTAATCCAATGTCATTTCCAAAGTCA
Organism: uncultured Caryophanales bacterium; assembly: GCA_947065955.1. Lineage (GTDB taxonomy): Bacteria > Bacillota_I > Bacilli_A > RF39 > UBA660 > CAMSXY01. The sequence continues at coordinate 21,018 of CAMSXY010000001.1, forward strand.
GGCTGTTTTTTGCCAGTCCATTCTCTTAATATCTTTATAACTTCTTTTTCTTTATAATCATTAGCAACTATTTTCATACATCACGCTCCTTATTGACAAGCATACACTATGTATGTATAATTGTGATATAATCCATTCAAAATGTATGGAATATTAGAAGGAGAGATAGAGTGTATCAGAATGTACCTTATAAAGGAACTAGAGATGAGATAAGTGGTAAAGACTTGGAGAAAGTGAAATTAATAACCTTAAAAGAAAAGGAATTTCGTAAAAATCGATATGTAGAAGAAATGGCTCATTATGCAATGTTATGGTTGAAGTATTTTAGAAATGAGAATACAAGTTATTATAATTTGGTAAATGCGGTTTTATGTGATGAATTTCATTACAGTAAAATGGAAATTTCTAAAATGGTGAATGAATCCATTTATGTCTTAAAGAATAAGTATAATATTGATGTAACTTCCTATGATCCATTGATACTATCATCATGTGTCCCATTTTATCAAATTAAAGAGAATGTGAAGTGATTCACATTAAGCCAAAAAGAAGTTAGGCCTACTAACTTCTATATAAGGGTTTCAAAAGGGAAGATTCCCTTTGCACACCGTTATTGGCTTGCCAATATCGTAGTGTGTTACTAATTGGTTAGAAAGTTAATCATAATATTTGTTAATCTAGTCTCCATAGTTGAAACTTACCAGTAATGTTATTAACATCTTCTGTATTTCCATATATCACAGCTCCTAGATACTCTAGTTGATTATTTTCCTTTAAATTAACAGAATTAACTAAATCATCATCTGTTTTAGTTTCTAACATATCATTGGGGTAGTCTGCTACTAATAAGTTTGGATTTTCCTTAGCTTTATCTATTGCATTTCTAAGTTTTGATGCTTTTACTTTTGTTATTATAAAAGGAAATCGACTAATTCCTAGATGACTTATTCCAGATTTATCAGTGATAATCGGTTTACCCATAATCTCATTGCCTGAATATTTTCCTATGGAAATAGAAAGATGACCTATTATATTAAGTGCAACTTCTGGACTTACATTTGTTGCAATAATGCCTACAATTTTTTTATCTTCGTAATTCATATTTTTTCTCCTTTATTATTTCGTTAAATTTCTAAAATAAAGGATAAAATACATTTTCAAGTACTTCAATTTTTGCCCATAATTGTCCACCGTGCATGTTTCTTGGATATTTAAGCATTTTTCACCACCATAATCTATAAATCATTTGTTTAATACCATTATTCTATCACATTTTCTTTATTTTTACTATATTTCTATTGCATATTATATTGGTATTATTCTATCCATAGTTGGTGTTTTTATGTAATAGATTGACTATAGAATATGCCCCATTAATGTGTTATAACATAGCATTTTAGTTCTTAATTTGCAACTTTAATTTGTTGATTAGTTCTTCTTTTTGATTAAGAAATAATTCTGTTTGATTAAATAATAGTATAGCTGTTCCTATATATGATTGGTAGCAAGATTTAATTTCAGAGTATGCTAGAAATTTACTATGGTTGATTATTCCGTTTGTAGCCAATTCAACTATAATATGATTGTTGCTAAATGGCGCTTTTTCAAAAATACTAACTATTTTATATAATTCTGAATTAAATTTACCTTTTGCTTTAATATTATTTTTTATACATTCTTGATCTAGCATACTTATATAATCTATGCACTTTTTATAGCATTCATTTAATAGTAGTTTTGCATATTTTTCTTGATTTTTAATTTTGTTTTTTTCCTTATCATTTATAATAAAGTATGTAATGATAAAAATAATTATAATAATAGTGTTATTAACTAATAAATTTAAAAAGTCATAATTAAAATTCGTTGTATTTACTCCTAGTTTTGTAAATATATTAAAATAGTCGCAACAAAAAAGTGTTGTTGAACATAATAGTATGATAGAAATAACATAAAATGGTTGTTTATTTTGAAAATTTTTCATTTTTCACTTTCACTTCGTTTTTATTATAACATATTATTTTATAATTCTCTTTCCCAATCTTTTTCATGGCAGAAATGCAATTTTTGATTGATTTCTTCCTCTTTTGAAGTATCTTTGCAAATATCTTCTACATCTTGTCTGTTATAGAAATCATGATTGTAATAGTCGATTACTTCCTTTGTTACAATGTCCTTTTCTTTTTCAGTACCTAAATGTAAGATTTTACGAAACATAAATTTTAAAGTTTGGAGAATATGGTGTAGATAGTATGTAAGGAATTGTTTTCTTGTTGTAGTTTTTCATTTTGATGTTTTAGGTTATTTACTTCATATTGAATATTTTGTTTTTCCTTTTCTAAATCTTTATAATTTTTTGTATAACTATATAATTCATGATACAAAGCCATTGTTTTAGGTGTTTCTTCAATAACTGCTTTTGCTTGTTTCATAAACTTTTCAATTTCATTAAAGGTATCCTTATCCATTTGGACTTTATTACCAATGATTTTATATTTTCGACTATTGATTTTAGTAGAAAGAGAATCATAGATACTTGTTAAGCGGTATTCTTGTTGTTCTAATCTTCTATCCTGTTTTCGAGTCATCTTTTTCATTTCTTTCATAGAAAGATGTATATTATCACTATTTTTGATACCTCTTTGTAAATCAAAATCATTTTTAACCATTCTATCGTGGTATTTGTCTTGTAATTCACTTAAATGGATTTTATCTCTAATAAACTGTTTCTTACTAATGCTATATTTTTCTGTATTAGTTCTTTTATCCAATTTACGAACTAGTGGAACAACGACACAATGAAGATGTGGTGTTTTCTCATCCATGTGGATAGTGGCATGCAATACCTGTTCTTTGGTATATCCTAAATCTTGATAAACGAAATCCATGCAAGTATTTGCCCACTTGATAATTTCTTCTTTCGCCATATCTTTAAAAAAAGATGTATCACTTGTAAATAGCAATTCATCCGCAACTACACTTTTAGAATTATTTACCATATCACGAAATGATTTTTGTCTTTCTTTTCGTGTCATTTTCATTTTCTCATCATGTTCTTTCTTATATTCTTTTGTGATTTCATAGAATTGTTTTACATATCTATTATTACAAGGAATTATATCAATATTATCTTTGCTTAATTCTAATCGAATATTAGGATTACTTTTATAGGCTTGTTTCTCACGTTTGTTATGGCTACCTATTTGGGCTAGATCGGAAAGTGTTTGAATTGGCTCACTTCTAAAAATCGCATAACTCATGGCTCAATCTCCCATAATTCAATATCTTGTGTTATCTTTCGTAAATTACTTTCCAAAGCACTTTTGAAATAGCCATATTGATTGGTAATGATTTCGCCATTTTCATCTAATCCTTTATTCGATTTCCATTTTTGAATAATATAGTTCACTGTCATAATGACTTCTCGATATTCATATTCTTCTAACATTTCATTGATAAAGTTGTCATATTTATAAAGTTCTAAATCATCTTCTTTTAAATATTTCTTAACGATTAATTCCATTGTAATGGGATGAAAGTGTTTATCTACTTTATCTATTTGTTTTTTCGTATTTATTTCATTTGTATTTATTTGTAGGTCATCTTGGGTATTCGCATAATCCGTATGCGGATTATGGGTATGCGGTACTTGGATAGTTGGATATTCATAGATAGAATAGTTATATCCAAATTGTCCTTTTTCATTTTGGGTACGTTCTCTTATCAAATAGCCATATTCTTCTAATTCATGAAGAGTAGAACGAATTGCCCTAATGTTTTCTTTACTCACCTTACATAATCCATTCATAGAATAATCCCAATTATCAGGTAAACTTAACATAAATGACAGTAGTCCTTTTGCTTTATAAGATATATTTTTATCACGTAAATGATAGTTACTCATAACTGTATAATTTTTATCTTTGTTAATTCTAAAAACTGACATGAACATTCCTCCTTTTCTAGCACTTATTCAGCACTTAAAATTTCTAAAATTAAGTGTTTCAAAAAGGAATGTTCCGTAATGAAACGGAAAAAATCCACGGTTTTATGTGGATTATGTAGTAATCAATTTCTTTTTAGTTCGTCCTGTTTTCCCGACCATTAAGATTATAAAGCCTTGAATTTTAGGTTTTTTTTTGTTCCAAACTGTACCACATCTTAATTACATTTTATTTTTCAAATAGACAACAAAAAACACAGGTATTTTCAGTCCCTATGTCATTTTATATTATTTGGATATATAAGTGTAAAAATTTTAAGTACCATTTAATTAATTATACGTCCATGGCATTTTTTTAATAGTTAAGTTAACCCCGCTTATATGAGCATCTGAATCATTTGTCTTGTTAAGAATGAGA
>CAMSXY010000002.1 GCA_947065955.1 uncultured Caryophanales bacterium
CGTGTGCTCTTCCGATCTTTTGTAGCCATTTTTTTATCTATCATGAATGTACTTATGGATCATTTAGTGGTAGAACCTATTACGAAAGGAGAAAAAAATGAATCCCGTTTTTATTGATTTAGGAAATATAAAAATATATTGGTATTCTATTATGATTTTATTAGGTATTCTAATTGGTGGTTCTTATGCTTTAAAAGAAGCTAAAAAATATGGAATATCAGAAGATTTTATGATCAATTTACTTTTCTTTTTAATTCCTTTTTCTTTAATTGGAGCTCGTCTTTATTTTGTCCTTTTCAATTGGTCTTATTATAGTACTAGGACCATTGAAATATTTAAAGTTTGGGAAGGTGGACTTGCCATTCATGGAGCCATTATTGTAGGAATTTTATGGATTTTAATTTATACAAAAAAATATCAGATTAGTACACTTCGAATTTTAGATATTGCTGCGGTTGGGATTATTATTGGTCAAGCTATAGGAAGATGGGGAAATTTCTTTAATGGAGAAGCACATGGACCTATCACTACCCTAGCCTTTTTAGAAAATCTTCACTTACCAAATTTTATTATTAAGGGAATGTATATTAGTGGAAACTATTATCATCCCACTTTCTTATATGAATCCCTATGGTGTCTTTTAGGTTTTATACTTCTTTTAGGTATCAGAAAAATAAAAACTATAAAATTAGGACAAATTACAGCTCTTTATTTAATGTGGTATAGTATAGGAAGATTTTTGATCGAATCTTTAAGAACAGATAGTCTTATGTTTTTGGGATTTAAAATGGCACAATGTATTTCTATTTTCTTATTTATAATAGGGATGATTTTATTTTTAATAACCCAATTTTCAAATAAAAAAAGATACTATAAAGATAAGGAGAATATGAATGGAAACTATTTTTGATTGTGTAGTAGTAGGAGCGGGTGTAGCGGGAATGACATCCGCTATTTATTTAAAAAGAAGTGCTTTAAAAGTTCTTTTACTAGAAAAAAGTGCTCCAGGAGGACAAATTAACCAAACCTCCATGATTGAAAATTATCCAGGATTTCAAAAAATAGATGGTATCACTTTAGCAAATAAGATTTTTGAACAAGTAAAAGCTTTAGAAGTTGAATATCGATACGGAAATGTAGAAAAGATTGAAAAAAAAGATGACCTTTTTTTAATTCAAACTAAAAAGGAAGAAATATGGGCTAGATCCCTTATTTTAGCGACAGGAAGATCCTCTAGAAAATTAAACATTGAAGGGGAAGAAAAATGGATTGGAAAAGGAATTAGTTATTGTGCAACGTGCGATGGAATGTTTTTTAAAGGAAAAAAGGTAGCTGTTATAGGAGGAGGAAATTCTGCCTTAGAAGAATCCCTCTATTTAGCGGATATTTGTGAATCTGTAACCATTTTAAATCGAAAAGATATCTTAAAAGCTGATATTTATCTTCAAGAGAAAGTAAAAGAAAGGGAAAATATTTTTATAAAATATAATACAGAAATAACAAGTTTTTTAGAAAAAGAAAACCATTTTATGGGTGTAAAATTAAATGAAAAAGAAGATCTTTTAGTAGATGGGATTTTTGTGTTTATTGGAAAAATTCCAGAAACCCCTTATTTAAAAGAACTTTCTTTAGAAAATAAAAATGGTTATATCGTCGTAGATAATACTATGAAAACAAATATCGAAGGAATTTATGCATGTGGAGATTGCATTCAAAAAGAAGTTTATCAAATTTCAACAGCAGTTGGTGAAGGAACAATTGCTGCCATGAGTATAAAGAAAAATCATTTTTAAGAAATAAAAAAAGATAATTAGTTAGAACTAGCTAATTATCTTTTATTTTTCTAAGGTCTCTACTATACGAGGGATGATCTGTTTTTTACGAGAAACAACACCTTCAAAAAACTGTCCTTGTGTAAGATCTTTAAGATCAAAACATTTACAAAGGAGATCTTTTGCTTGGGTATTAAAATAAATATGAGAACCATTTCTTTTAACATCTGTTACAAACATAGTAAGGATATAATAATCATTATTTTTCGCAATATTTTCAATCATATCCTCGAAATCATCAATTTTATCATGAAATTCTTGAATGTTCATGGTGGATACTTGACTAACCCCTACTTTTTTTTGATCTATAATGAAATCTTTAAAATCGGTATAAAAAACATCATCAATTTCTCTTCCCTCAATAGAAAAACCAGCTTCAAACATTAAAGAAGCATATTTTTCGTAATCGAGATGGATTTGTTTAGAAAGAGCCAAAACAGCTTCTTTATCGAAATCCGTAGTTGTTGGTGATTTAAAAAGAAGCGTGTCGGATAAAATCCCAGAAATAATAAGTCCAGCAATGGAATCTGGAATAGGAACTAGACTTTCTTGGTATAATTTATAAATGATAGTATTACTACTTCCAACAGGCATATTACGAAAGTTAATTGGAATAGAAGTTCCAATTGTTCCAAGTTTATGATGATCAATGATTTCAACAATATCGGCTTCATCTAGTCCATCTACACTTTGACTTAATTCATTATGATCGACGAGAATAACTTGTTTTTTCTTTTTATCGTGAATATCCGCTAATCTTAAGATTCCACGACATTCTCCATTTTTACTAAGAACGGGATAATTACTGAATTTTGTACGATTAGCAAGTTCAATAAAATCACTTACTTGCATATTTTCATCTACACAAGTAATATTTCGATTATTGGCAATGGTTTCCACATAATTAGCAAGAGCCAGTTTTTTAGAAACTAAAAGACTGTTTAAATTTGTTTTAATAATATTAACTTTATTTTCTTTCGCAAGTTGTAAATGTTCTTCATGAATCTCTGCATTTCCAGTTAAAATAATCAATTTCGCATGATTTTGGATGGCATATTCAATAATACTATGGCGATCTCCAACAATTAAGATAGTTGAATCTGAAATTTTAATATTTTCAATAAAAGTAGTACTTCGGTAAGCAGCAATCAACAAATCTCCACGAATTTCTTCATCAAATTCCAATAAACTTTCTCCATGAAGAGAAGAAATAATATTTTTATAAGAAGTAAGAATCTTCTCTTCTTCGCAATTGACAAGTTTATGTGCAATATCTTTCATAGAAAGGGTTCCAATATATTTTTTATGTGCATCGACAATCGGTAAAGTACTAATTTTATTTTCCCCCATAAAAAGATAACTATCATAAATAGATGTATTAGCTTCAATAAAGCATTTTTTAGAATAATGGATATCTTTGACTTGTAATTTTACATCATTTAAATATTTTGGAATATCCACATGAAAATAATTTAAAGCAAACTTTGTCTCGTTATTAATATTTCCGAGAACTCTGGGTTCTGTATGAAATCCTAATTGATTTTTTAAATAAGACAAACTAATGGCACCACAGACACTATCAGTATCTGGCTTTTTGTGCCCAAAAATATAAATGTTATTCATAAAAAGCCTCCCCACAAATATTGCTAATAATTATATCACATTTCTATATTTTGGTAAAGAAAAAAGTATAAAAAGAAAAATCCGAAACAGAATAGTAAAAGAAAGTGAGGAATTTATGAAATCAACTGGTATTATAAGAAGAATTGATGATTTAGGAAGAATTGTAATTCCCAAAGAAACTCGTACAGCTCTACGAATTAAAGAAGGCGACAATGTTGAAATTTATGTAGAAGACGAAAAAATTATTTTAAGAAAACATTCAATATTAAATAAAATGAATGAACTAGCTATTGATTTTACAAATGCGATTTATGATTATTTAAAAAAGAACGTTTTAATTATAGATAAAGATCATATTATTGCCGCCTCAGGGCCTTTAAAAAAAGAACTTATGGGAAAACCTATTAGTAAAATGTTAGAACAGGCCGTTTTAAGAAGAGACAATCGTATTGAAAATCACGAAAAATTATTAAAAATTACAGAAGATTTTGAGGTGGAAACAACCTATGTTATTTGCCCTATTCTTGTTAATAGTGAAATAGAAGGAATGATGCTCATTTTTTCAAAAGAGGATAAAGTGGGAATCGTAGATGAAAAAATCACAAAAATTGCTTGCCATTTTTTGACAAATTATCTTGAATAGAAAAAAAAAAGATGTTATAATGATGAAAAGATTTTGATGGAAAGAGTAATTCCTTCTTTTTCAAAGAGAATTTCGAATTGGGTGAAACGAAATAAAAGAAAGAATTATAGATGGTTCCAGAATCGCTTTGTTGATAAGTAAGCAGGGCCGTCATTCGCGTTAAGAAAAAAAGAGGTAATAATTTTATTACAAATAAGGTGGTACCGCGAAGATTCGTCCTTAATAGATGGATCTTTTTTGTTTTCTAATCGACATAAAAAATTTTTCAGGGGAAAAAAGAATAAATTTGTATAAGAGGAGTGAAATTATGGAAAAATTTTATATTTCAACAGCTATTGCCTATACATCTTCAAAACCACATATAGGAAATACTTATGAAATCGTTTTAGCGGATGCTATTGCACGATACAAAAGACTAACAGGATACGATGTTTACTTTCAAACAGGAACAGATGAACATGGAGAAAAAATTCAAAAAAATGCAGAAATCAATGGAATGTATCCACAAGAGTATGTAGATGAAATATCCTTAGAAGTACGTCGTATTTGGGACCTTATGAATACAAGTTATGATAAGTTTGTTCGAACAACCAATAAAAACCATATGGAAGTTGTTTCTAAAATTTTTAAAAAACTCTATGATCAAAAGGATATTTATAAAGGAACTTATGAAGGACTTTATTGTACCCCTTGCGAATCTTTTTGGACAGAATCACAACTTGTCGATGGAAAATGTCCTGATTGTGGAAGAGAAGTTCAAAAAGCCTCTGAAGAAGCCTATTTTCTAAAACTTAGTAACTACGCAGACCGTTTAATAAAACATATAGAAACCCATCCCGATTTCATTCAACCAGAAAGTCGAAAAAACGAAATCATAAATAACTTTATCAAACCAGGTCTTCAAGATTTATGTGTATCACGTACGTCTTTCAACTGGGGAATTCCTGTTTCCTTTGATGCAAAACATGTAGTCTATGTATGGTTAGATGCTTTAAGCAATTATATTACTTTCTTAGGATATGATCCAGAAGAAACCTCTGAAGAATTTCAAAAATTTTGGCCTGCTGATATTCATTTAATTGGGAAGGATATTTTACGTTTTCACACGATTTATTGGCCTATTATGTTAATGGCACTTGATCTACCTCTTCCTAAAAAGATTTTTGGTCATCCATGGCTTTTGTTTGGAAATGATAAAATGAGCAAATCCAAAGGAAATATTGTCTATGCAGATGACCTTGTAAAAGAGTTTGGAACCGATGCAGTTCGTTATTATTTATTACATGAAATTCCTTTTGCTAACGATGGAACGTTTACTTATGAATTACTGATAGAAAGAATAAATACAGATCTTGCGAATATACTTGGAAATCTTGTCAACCGAACCATCACCATGGCACATAAATATTTTAATGGTGTAGTTTTAGAACCATCCACAGTAGAACCAATCGATTTAGAATTTCAAAAAAATATTTTATCAGCCAAAGATAAAGTAGAACAAAAAATGTCTGAAATTCGTATTGCGGATGCTATAGACGAAGTATTTGAAATTTTTAAAAAAAGCAATAAATATATTGATGAGACAACCCCTTGGATTCTTGCCAAAGAAAGAAATGAACGCTTACAAACCGTAATTTATAATTTATTGGAAGCTATTCGTATTGGAAGTGTTTTACTCCAAGCATTCCTTCCTGAAACATCGGATCGTATTTTTAAACAATTAAATACAGAAAATCGTTCTATGGAATCTATAAACCATTTTGATGGGATGGATATTGGTATAAAATTAAATCAACCTGAAATTCTTTTTCAAAGAATCGATAAAGAAAAAAAGATACAAGAAATCGCTTAAAAAGCGATTTTTTTGTCGGACTCTGTCAAAATAATGTTAAGTGGTGTAAATTGTCGATTTTTTTGATTAAAAAAATGTTTGCAGATCATTAATTTCGTGTTATAGTGATAGTGTTGTACTACAATATGCGAATATGAAGGAGAAGAAACAAGATATGGACGAGAGAAAAAGTACTCTTTTAAAAGTAGCGAGTCTACTGTTACTTGTAGTAGGTATGACCAGTATTGTGTTTTCAAATTTTTCTTATATAGATAGTTTTTATCTATGCATTGTTGTATTTTATCTTTGTAAATTTCTATATATCAAAAAGAAAATTTAAATGTATTTTAAGGAGTCTTTTATGGTCATAGATACACATTGTCATTTAGAAAAAGAACAATATGAAAATTTAGAAGAGATTATTGAAAAAATGAAAGATCATTATATGATATCTTCCGCTTGTAGTAAAGAAACCTTTCAAGAGCTAATAGATCTTATAAAGGATTACCCAAATATTTATGGAACAATAGGATTTCATCCAGAGGAAGCAGGCAAGTATCAAAAAGAAGATTTACTTCTTTTAGAAAAATATTTAGAAAATAAAAAAATAGTAGGTATTGGAGAAATTGGTCTAGATTATCACTACGAAGGAATAAACAAAGAAAAACAAAAAGAGCTTTTTTTATCTCAATTAGATCTTGCTTTAAAATATAAAAAAGCAGTAGTTATCCACAGCAGAGATGCCGCATTAGATACTTATAATTTATTAAAACCCTATGCCTTTAAAATTCCTATAGTCTTACACTGTTATAGTTATTCCAAAGAAATGGCCGAAAAATTTATTGAATTAGGTTGCAAACTTGGAATAGGTGGTGTCCTTACTTTCAAAAACGAAAAAAAATTAAAAGAAATTGTAAAAGAATTTTCTTTAGAAAACTTTTTATTAGAAACAGATAGCCCTTATCTTTCACCAGAACCAAAAAGAGGAATAAAAAACGAACCATCACATATATTTTATGTAGCACAGAAAATGGCCGAATTAAAAGGTCTAAAAGAAGAAGAAGTTCTTAACCAGACCACGAGCAATGCAATTGCTCAATTTGACTTGCCCATTTGAGTGTGCTAAAATAAAGTCCGTTTAGAGGTGAAAAGATGAATACATACTTACTTCATATGCTAGGCATACTTGTAAAGTCGTGTGTTATAACCGTTTTTTCTTTTTTTCAAAACACAGGGGAAAGCACACTATATGCAATTAAAGAGAACAATGAATTAAGTCCTATGGTCGTAAATAAGATTATTCCTTACGAGACAATATACGAATACAACGAAAAGATGCCCTATAACATCATGAAAGTTATTAGTGAAGGAAAAAATGGTCTTGGATACGAAGAAGATGGAAATTTAAAAGTGTTAGTAGAAGCCGAAAATGCCCGTGTAGAAAAGGGAACAGGTGCTTATGGAGAATTTAGTGGAATTATTACAGGATATGGTCCCGATTGTAAAACAGGATGTACAGGAATTCTTTATTGTCCAACAAAGGCAGGAAAATATATCAATCTTTATGATGGAATTTACTATGAAGATGAGGAATATGGAACCGTTCGTATTTTAGCGGCCGCTGTTTCAAAGTTTCCTTGTGGAACGATTATGGAAGTAAAAACAGGTAAAGGAGAGCCTTTTTTAGGAATCGTAATGGATACGGGATCTGCTATGCGAAATGCTTTAAAAAAAGGCGTTATTCATATTGATGTAGCTTTTGAAACAGAAAGAGATCCGAAAGTTTCCGCTATGACCGATTTTAGTGGAAACGTAAAATATAGCGTACAAAGATGGGGATATTAATATCCCTTTTTCTGTTCGTTTTGGAATGAGGAAGTGAAAAATGAACTATTCGTGGAAAAATATGTCAAATACCTTAAAAGAAAATAATTTTAATTTTAAAAAAAACTTTGGTCAAAATTTTATTGTGGATGAAAATACGATTGATCGTATTTTAGAACTTTCCAACATCGAAAAAGAAAGCCTTATTATAGAAATTGGACCAGGAGCTGGGTCCTTAACAAAAAAACTAGTAAAAAAGGCACAAAACGTTCTTTGTTATGAAATTGATACAACATTAAAACCAATTTTAGAAGAAAATTTTAAAGAAAATGATAATCTTGAAATTATTTATGAAGATTTTTTAAAAAGAGATGTCAAAAAGGATTTAGAAAAATATACCTATAAACATCTTTTCGTCATAGCCAACCTCCCCTATTATATTACGACTCCCATTATTACAAAATTTATAGAGGAAAAAATAGAAATAGACAAAATGGTTATTATGGTGCAAAAAGAGGTAGGAAATCGCTTTAAAGCAAAGGTTGGAACAAAAGAATATAATTCTTTAACGATTTTTTTAAATTATTATTTTGATGTAAAAAAAATAATGGATGTAAGTAGAAATGTATTTCTTCCAAAACCCAATGTAGATAGTATTGTAATCGAATTAAAAAGAAAAATTAAAAAGGATCCTTTAAAGAATCCCGATCTTTTTTTCAAACTTGTAAGAGATAGTTTTACACAAAAAAGAAAAACTTTAAGAAATAATTTAAAAAATTACGATTTAGAAAAAATTGAACAAGTATTAAAAACAAGCGGATTTGATTTAAATGTTCGTGCAGAACAGTTAAGTATAGAAGTTTTTGAGAAAATCGCAAATGATTTATAAAGAAGGTGATAAAATGGATGATTTTGATTATCAAATGTTAAAATATAAATTTGCACTTACTAAGCTAGAAACCGAAATAAATATCCTAACAGAGGATTATGCATTTAAACATAAATATAATCCAGTAGAACATATTAAATCAAGAATTAAAACAAGAGAAAGTGTTCTTCAAAAATTACAAAAAAAGAATTGTGAAATGACCTTAGAAAATATCAAAGAACATGTTCATGATATGATTGGAATTCGAATTGTTTGTTCCTTTTTATCCGATGTAAAAAATATTGTTCATATGATTGAAAAATCAAAACACCTTTTAGTCAAAAAAGAAAAAGATTATATCACTTCTCCAAAAGATTCTGGATATACAAGTTATCATTTAATTGTTTATGTTCCACTCTGTCTTGAAGAGGAAGAATTTATAGAAGCCGAAATCCAAATTCGAACTGTAGCCATGGATTTTTGGGCTAGTTTAGATCATAAAATACAGTATAAATTTTCAGAAGAAATTCCAGAAGAAATTAAAACAGAACTTTATAATTGCTCGCTTGCTATAAAAGCACTTGATCATAAGATGCTTTTATTAAGTGAAATTGTAAATCGATACAAATAGACGAAAATCGTCTTTTTTTATACAAAAATTTTAAAAGAAAAGGATATAAAATGACATTATTAGACACACCTTTATTTTACAATAACAACAGGTGATCATAGTGATTCATATATTTAATAGTATTCTATGGGCTATTGCATCCATATTAATCGTATCCTCAGGTCTTTATTTTACACATGCCCTTCATTTTATACAATTTCAATTTAAAGAAATGTTTCATAATTTATTCCAAAATTCTGACCACAAAGGAATCACACCTATACAAAGTTTAATGTTATCTCTTGCCTCTCGTATTGGGGTTGGAAGTATTGCAGGTGTTGCTCTTGCGATTTATCTAGGTGGAATCGGAAGTATTTTTTGGATGTGGGTCAGTGCTTTTCTAGGGGCAGCAAGTACCTTTGCGGAATCTGTTTTAGGCATGATTTACCGTGAAAAAGATGGAGAAAACTTATATAAAGGAGGTCCTGCTTATTATATAAAAAAAGGACTTGGAAAACCAAAGTTAGGATCCCTTTATGCCTTTTTGGTTCTTTTAAGTTATATTGGTGGATTCGTTGGGATACAAGCTAATACGATCACAAAATCCTTAAACGTTTTAACCCCTGTAGATCCTTTTATAGTAGGAATTGGAATTTGCTTAATTACTTCCATTATTATTTATGGAGGTGTAAAAGTAATTTCTAAGGTAACCGATAAATTAGTTCCCATCATGACTTTTTTTTACTTATCCATTGCTTTTTATATTTTGTGTAAAAATATAACACAAATACCGAATCTTCTTCTTTTAATTATTAAAAGTGCTTTCAATTTTCGATCTTTTACTTCTGGTTTTTTAGCATCTTTAATAGTAGGAATGCAAAGGGGGATTTTTTCAAACGAAGCAGGTCTTGGAACAGGAAGTATCACCTCCTCTACTTCCAATACAAAAATACCAGCAAGGCAAGGATATATCCAAATGTTAGGAATTTATATTACTACTCTTTTAATTTGTACAGCAACTGCCATTATTATTTTAACTTCCAATTATCAAGAACTTATTTTAGAAGACGTTAATGGGATAGAAATAACCCAATACGCTTTTCAGTATCATCTTGGAAACTTTGGAAGTATCGCCGTTTTTATATCCATTTTACTGTTTTCTTTTTCCACCATATTAACAGGTTATTATGATGGAGAATCCTGTTTAAAATATTTTATCCACAATATAAGTAAAAAACATTTGCTCCTTTTAAAAATTATTTCTTTAGTTGTTCTTTTTACAGGAGCGATTGCTTCTTCTAATTTTTTATGGAATGTGGTCGATATTTTAGTAGCTTTTCTAGCGATTATTAATATCTATGCCCTTTTTCATTTAAAATCAGAAGTAAAACAAGAATTAGACTATTATAAAAAAAGAAAATATGATAAAATATAAATGGTGGTAAAATGATTAATAAAAAATGGGATGTTATATTAAAAGATGAATGTCAAAAAGAATATTTCCATACTTTAGGAAGTTTTGTAAAAAAAGAATATTTAACAAAAACTTGCTATCCAGAATATGCTAATATTTTTAATGCCCTTCGATTTACAGATTACGATGACGTAAAAGTCGTTATTTTAGGACAAGATCCTTATCATGGAGAAAACGAAGCCCATGGACTTTGTTTTTCGGTTAGAGATTCTATTAAACGGCCTCCTTCTTTAGTAAACATTCTAAAAGAATTAGAAAACGATTTAGGAATTGTAAAAAAAACAAACGATTTAACACCTTGGGCACAGCAAGGAGTTCTTCTTTTAAATAGTGTCATGACTGTTGTAAAAGATACTCCCCTATCTCACAAAGGAATTGGTTGGGAAACATTTACAGATACCATTATAAAAAAACTAAACGAAAGAGAAAAACCCATTATTTTTGTACTTTGGGGAAGTTATGCAAGAAGTAAAAAGGAATTTATAACTAATAAAAATCATTCGATTATTGAAAATGTTCATCCCTCCCCTCTTTCTGCCAGTCGTGGTTTTTTTGGAAGCCATCCTTTTTCCGATATTAATCAATTTTTAGAAAAAAACAACTATGAAAAAATAGACTGGAGTTTATAAAAGTATGGAACAGGTTTATAAATTTCTAAAAGAAGAAATTCAATATGGGGACGCTGTTGTGGTATGTGTATCTGGTGGACCCGATTCTATGGCTCTTTTACATTTAGTAAATAGCCTAAAAGAAAACTTAGGAATTTATTTGATTTGTGCTCATGTAAATCATAATGTTCGAAAGGAAAGTGCAGAAGAAAAAATTTTCGTAGAACGTTTTTGTCATCAAAACAAAATTTGCTTTGAAAGTATGATGATTGAAGAATATGGGGATGATAATTTTCATAATGAGGCAAGAACCAAACGATATCACTATTTTGCAACCATTGTAAGAAAGTACCATGCGAAATACCTTCTAACAGCCCATCATGGAGACGATTTAATGGAAACCGTTTTAATGCGTTTAGTAAGAGGTTCTACGTTAAGAGGATATAGTGGTTTTTCAAAAATTGTCGATATGCAAGACTATAAAATAATGCGACCTTTTATTGAAATAACCAAAGAAGAAATTTTAAAGTATAATAAGAAAAATGCGATATCCTTTGTACAAGATGCCTCGAATCAAAAGGATGTTTACACAAGAAATCGTTTTCGAAAATATATTGTACCCGAAATTCGAAAAGAAGATGCGAAAGTTCATCAAAAATTTTATAAATTTAGTAAAACTCTTTTAGAATATAATGATTATATTGAAAAACAAGTTGAAAAAATATTGAAAACAGTTTTTATACAGCAAGTATTACAAATTGATGCGTATTTAAAACAAGAACATATTATGCAGATGAAAATTATTTATCATATTTTAGAGAATATTTATCAAGATGATCTAATGTTAATTACGGACCATCACGCAGAGTTAATCGATGAACTTATTCATTCTAAAAAAGCAAATGCTTCCATTCATCTTCCAAATAATATAAAGGCAATAAAAAGTTATGATACTGTCAGTTTTTCTTTATTTGAAATGCCTGTATCTTCTTATGAAATTGAATTAATTCAATATATAAATTTACCCAATGGAAAAAATATAGAATTTGTAAAGGAAAGTGAAGATACCAGTAATTTTACTTGTCGATTATCCAGTAAAGAAATCGCCCTCCCCCTTCATGTAAGAACAAAATTAGAAGGCGATAAAATGAAAGTAAAGGGAATGCTTGGAAGTAAAAAAATAAAAGATATTTTTATAGATGAAAAAATACCTTTAAAAGAAAGAGAAATACATCCTATTGTTGTGGATTCTAACGATACAATCGTTTGGATCCCTGGATTAAAGAAATCAAAATTTGATAAACAAAGTACAGAATTTTATGATATAATACTTAAGTACTACTAAAAAGGAGGTTTATATGAATAGAAAAAATGTTAAAAAAGGAATATTTCCTTATATATTTTTATTGTTGTTTGTTGTAGCTGTGATGTTTGTTTTTGATCTTCTAAATCAAAAAGTAAACGAATTTACTTATGATGAATTCATGAAATATGTAAATGCAGGAGAAATTAAAGAAGTCTTAATTGTCCCAAAAAGTCGTGCTAGTGTTTACGAAATTAGAGGAACTTTAAAAGACTATGCGGAAGGAGAATATTTTGTTTTAAGAATGCCTCTTGCAGAAGAATCTATGAGTATTTTAATTGCTAAAGCAAATGAATACGGATTTAAATTAGATACTTCTACGGATCCTGAATCGAGTACATTTTTATTATTTTTAATGAATGTACTTCCAACCATTATCTTAATTGGAATCGCTTTTTTCTTCATTTCAAGACAAATGGGAAGTGCTAATAAATCGATGGACTTTGGAAAAAGTCGTGCAAGACTTACTGAAAATAACAAAAAAGTTACTTTTGAACAAGTCGCTGGGTTAACAGAGGAAAAAGAAGAAGTTGCTGAATTAATCGATTTCTTAAAAAATCCAAAGAAATTCCAACGATTAGGAGCTAGAATTCCAAAAGGTGTTCTTCTTGTAGGTCCTCCAGGAACTGGAAAAACCCTTCTTGCTAGAGCCGTTGCAGGAGAAGCTAACGTACCTTTTTACTACATTAGTGGATCTGAATTCGTAGAATTATTCGTGGGTGTTGGAGCAAGTCGCGTTCGAGACATGTTTAAACAAGCTAAATATAATGCTCCTTGCTTAATTTTTATTGACGAAATTGATGCCGTTGGGCGTCAAAGAGGAGCAGGTCTTGGCGGGGGACATGACGAAAGAGAACAAACACTGAATCAATTACTAACAGAAATGGATGGTTTTGGAGCAAACGAAGGAATTATTATCATTGCCGCAACCAATCGTCCTGATGTACTGGATCCTGCCCTACTTCGTCCAGGTCGTTTTGATCGTCAGGTTACCGTAAATTTACCAGATGTAAAAGGAAGAGAAGAAATTCTTGAAGTACATGCAAAAGGAAAACAATTTGAAGAAGGAATTACTCTTTCTAATATCGCAAAAAGAACAGTAGGATTTAGTGGAGCTGATCTTGAAAATTTATTAAATGAAGCTGCCCTTCTTGCTGTTCGAAGAAACAAAGATAAAATTTCTATGAGCGAAATTGACGAAGCCCATGACCGTGTACTTATGGGACCTGCCAAAAAAAGCCATAAATACACAGAAAGAGAAAAGAAAGTGGTTGCTTATCATGAAGCAGGTCATGCCGTAGTTGGTTTAAAATTAGATGGAGCCAATGAAGTTCAAAAAATAACGATTATTCCAAGAGGTTCTGCAGGTGGATACAATTTAATGCTTCCAAAAGAAGAAACATATCTTTCTACCAAAAAAGAACTATTAGAAACAATCAGTGGTCTTTTAGGAGGTCGTGTTTCCGAGGAATTAATCTTTAATGAAATGACGACAGGCGCTCATAACGATTTTGAACAAGCTACCAAAATTGCACGTGCTATGGTAACCGAATATGGAATGAGTCGTTTAGGACCCGTTCAATTTGAACATCAAGAATCAAGTGTATTTTTAGGTAGAGATTATAATAAGAGTCGTAATTTTTCAAGTCAAGTAGCTTTCCAAATTGATGAAGAAGTACGTTCTATTATAGGAGATCAATATGAAATTACAAAAAAAATATTATCTGAAAATCGCAAATTACTCGATTTAATTGCTAATACACTTCTTGAATATGAAACGATTACAAAAGAACAAATTGAATATCTTGTAGAGCATGGACATATGCCTGGAGAAGAAAAAAAATCTATAAAAGATTATACCCTTACAGAATTAAAAGAGCTTGCAAAAGAAAAGGGAATCAAGGGATATTCCAAAATGAGCAAAGAAGAACTTTTAAAAGAATTGGAAGAAAAATAAAATCTTCCTTTTTTTGTGCAAAAAAAGCCTCTAAAAAAAAGCCAAGAAAAAGATAGCTTTCCACCTTAATTTGTGATAAAATAGGAAAAGAGAATGAAAAATAGGAAATGGTGGTATAGATGGGTAAAATAATTGCACTTGTCAATCAAAAAGGTGGTGTAGGAAAAACAACAACCAGTATAAATCTTGCAGCATCCCTAGGATCTTTAAAACGAAAAGTTTTATTAATAGATTTAGACCCTCAAGGAAATTCAACCACAGGAGTAGGTGTTAACAAAGGGGAAATCAAAAAAAGCGTTCATGATTTAATGATTGATCAAGCAGAATTAAAAGAAGTTATTGTAAAAACAAAATTTAAGAATCTACACATTATCCCAGCTACAATAAGACTCGCAGGTGCAGATATCGAATTAATGGAAAAAAGTCGTAATACTCCAGGATTCCAAAAGGGAGGACAATTAAAAAAACATCTTTTACCAACAAAAGATATGTATGATTATATTATCATCGATTGTCCACCTAGTCTTGGTATCATTACAACCAATGCT
This sequence comes from uncultured Caryophanales bacterium, assembly GCA_947065955.1. GTDB lineage: Bacteria > Bacillota_I > Bacilli_A > RF39 > UBA660 > CAMSXY01. The sequence continues at coordinate 15,182 of CAMSXY010000002.1, forward strand.
TTAGCAGCCGCAGATTCTGTAATTATTCCAGTACAGTGTGAGTTTTTCGCACTGGAAGGAATTATGCAACTTTTAAATACCATAAGACTTGCGCAAGCTAATTTAAATCCAAATTTACAAATTGAAGGTGTTTTATTAACTATGTTAGATAATCGAACTAATTTAGGACTTGAAGTGGTCGAAGAAGTAAAAGGGTATTTTAAAGAAAGCGTGTATGATACCATTATCCCACGTCTTGTACGTTTATCCGAAGCGCCAAGTTATGGAAAACCAATTCTTGCTTACGATCCTCATAGTAGAGGAACGGAGGCTTATTTAAATTTAGCAAAAGAGGTGATTACAAGAAATGGAGAATAGAAAAGCTTTAGGAAGAGGTCTTGAACAATTATTCAATAGTGATAATTTAGATATTGAAAGTATTGAAAATCAAATTTATGAAACATCCACGCAGGATGAAATCGTTGAATTACCTTTAAATGAATTAAGACCTAACCCTTATCAACCAAGAAAAACCTTCGATGAACAAGCACTCGAAGAACTTGCAACTTCAATCCGCGAACACGGTGTATTTCAACCTATTATTGCAAAAAAAAGTATTAAAGGATATGAAATTATCGCAGGTGAAAGACGTGTTCGAGCAAGCCGTTTAGCTGGACTGGAAACAATTCCTGCTATTTTAAGGGATTTCACAGATGAACAAATGATCCAAATTGCCCTTCTTGAAAATATTCAAAGGGAAAATCTAAATGCCATTGAGGAAGCTATCGCTTATAAACAAATGATTGAAAAATTGGATTTAACGCAAGAAGAACTCAGTCGAAAACTAGGAAAAAGTCGAAGTCATGTTACCAATATGTTGGGTCTTTTAAGATTGCCAAACACAGTTCAAGATATGGTTGTAAAAAAAGAGATCACCATGGGACATGCCCGTGTGCTTAGTAAATTAGAATCCGAAGAACAAATGGTAAAAATGGCAAAAGATATTGTGGAAAATAAAATGCCTGTAAGAACTTTAGAAGAGCTTTCTACACAAGAAGAAAAAAAAGTAAAAATTGAAAGAAAAAATTCAACCTCAGAATACAAATATATTGAAGATATCCTTCGCGATAAATTTGATACAAAGATTCGTATTAAAGATCGCAAAATTGAAATCAGTTTTCAAAATACAGCTGATTTAAATCGTATATTGGAGATCATTGATATAAAGGAGATCTAGTATGGAATACGTTTTAAAAAAAGAAGTAATAGGTCCTATTATTGTACTTATAACAAGCTATATTATCTATTTTCTTTTAAAAAAAATTATCAAAAAAGCTTTTCAAATTAAAAATAAAAAAATTGATGAAAAAAGACAAAAGACACTCGAATCTTTAATCCTAAATATTATTAAATATTGTATTGTTGTTTTATCCATTTTATCGATTTTATCTATCTATGGAGTAGATACGAAAACCTTTGCAGCTTCCTTTGGAGTTGTTGGGGTTGTTGTAGGACTTGCTTTCCAAGATCTTTTAAAAGATTTTATTTCAGGAGCTTCGATTCTTCTTGAAAACCAATATCGCGTTGGAGATGTGATTACCATTGGCGACTTTAAAGGAGAAGTATTAGAACTTGGTTTAAAAACAACGAAAATAAAAGCTTATACAGGCGAGATTAAAATTATTGCTAATCGAAATATTCTAGAAGTTATCAATCACACTTTAGAAGACGCAAGGGCTATTGTAAATATTGGAGTTTCTTATGAGGAAGATTTAGAAAAAGTAGAAGATACTTTAAACGATTTATGCCAAAAATTAACAAAAGAATTATCTTTTATAAAAGGAAATGTAGAACTTTTAGGAATAACAGAATTTAAAGATTCTAGTATTGAATATCGAATGACTGTTACAACCGAGGTAAATCAACAATATACGGTTGAAAGAATGATTCGAAAAAGAATTAAACAGGAATTTGATCAAAAAGGTATTTCGATTCCTTACAATCAAATGGTGATTCATCATGGATAAAAATTATCAGTTAGGAAGTATTGTAATCATGAAAAAACCACACCCTTGTGGAACGAATGAATGGGAAGTTATAAGAGTTGGAGCGGATATTAAAATTAAATGTATTCATTGTAACCGGACCATTATGCTTCCACGTATAGAATTTAACAAAAAATTGAAAAAAGTCGTAAAATTGTAGGAGGAATTATGAGACAAAAAAAAGCAAAGAAGAAATTAGGCGCTATATTCGTTTTATTAATTTTAACCTTAATCGTTGCTTTGATAAGTTTTTTATTTAAACATTTTGATATTAATGGACAAATTACATCTATTACAAATGGCGGTTTGGAAAGTTCTGCTATTTCTGTAAAAAACGTTTTATCAAAGGAAGGGATTCTTGCTATCTTTTCTGGGGTTATTACAAACTTTCAGTATCTTCAAGTACTTATAACTTTAGTTGTTTCTTTAATGGGAATATCTATTTTAGAAAGATCTGGTTTATTATCTATTTTATTTAAACCATTTCAAAATTTGAAACCATTCATGATAACTTTTATTATTTTCTTTTTTGGAATATCCATTTCTTTTTTCGGAGAAAATGCTTATGTATTTGCACTTCCACTTGCAGGTTTACTCTATAAAGCAGTAGGGAGAAGTCCTATTATCGGTATATTAACGATGTTTATTGCTATAACGATTGGATTTGGAACAGGAATACTTGCTAATTATGATGATTTATTAATGGGATCTTTAACGCAAATATCTGCTACTTTAAATGTCGATAAAACTTATGTATTTTCCCTTGCTTCTTATGCTTTTATAAGAATTGCAAGTACAGTATTGTTAAGTGTTCTTGGAAGCATTATTATTGAAGCAACTCTTGCTAAGGATTCTATAAAAGAAGTTCCAGAAGAAAAAATAGTTTCAAAAAAAGCTATCTTAATCACAGCATCTGTTTTTGGAGTTCTTATGCTTCTTCTTATTATTTGTATTTTCCCAAATCGTGGTATATTATTGGATTTAACGCAATCTATGTATGTTGGGCAATTATTTAGCGATGCATCGCCCTTTAAAGAAGGAATTTTCTTATGTACTTTACTTATTATTATGATTTGTGGATATGTTTATGGAAAATTATCTGGAAATATTGAAAAAAAAGAGGATTACCAAGATGCCTTTGCCCATTCCTTTGATGGATTTGGACATATAGTTGTTTTATTATTTTTCTATTCTATTTTTATTTCTGTTTTAAATTATACAAATTTACCTAACGTAATTGTTGGAAATTTGATAGAATGGTTAAGTAATGCACAATTTACAGGAATTTTTCTTATAATTATTTCTCTTTTCACAGTCGCATTTATGACAATTTTAATGCCTTCTTTATTAAGTAAATGGATTTTAATTTCCCCTCTTTTTGTTCCCTTATTTATGAAAGCAAATATGACTCCAGACTTTTGTCAATTCATATTTAAAGTAGGGGATGCTCTTGGAAAGTGTATAACTCCTACATTTGTATATTTTATAATTTTATTAGGTTTTTTAAAACAATATGATAAAGAAGTTAGTCTATTTGGAACTTATAAAAAAATCATAAAACCCATTGGTATATTAGCCATTGTTTGGATTCTTATTTTAGCAGGATGGTATGCAACAGGGCTACCTATTGGAATCGGAACTTTTCCAACTTTATAAAAAAAATTTTAAATATGTATTTTCATTTTATAGTAAAAATAAGAATGGAAAACATATTTTTTTGTTATCAAAATTTACTCTTAAGAAAAAGAATATATAATAAAAAAGGATAATAAAGTTTTATATTATCCTTTTTATCCTATTTTTGTAAAAGTCTACTTTGTATAAATATATACCTTATCTTTTGTATTAAAAGAAAGTAATTGAGAGGAATAATGTGCATTTTGAAGTAGAGTATCAAAAAAGGTTCCTTGCCCACTAAGATGCGAATTATAAACATAAGCAAAATACATTTTTCCATCTTTTTCTAAAAAATTCATCATTTCTTTTATAATCTTGAGATAAGAAATTTGTTCTTGATAAGTATTGATATTAGAAAAAAACATTGCAGTATATTTTTCTTTTAAAATAGAAGGAAGATCTTTTATATCTGTGTGATAAAAAGTAATATTTGAAATAGTAGGAAGTATTTTTTTTAATTTCCAATAATCTTCTTCACAAAGATAAGAATTTGCATTAAAAATATGTTTTTTCATATTATGAAAGGGATAAATAAGTTCTGAATCATAAATAGAGTATCCATCATTTTTTGATAACGTATAAATATGATCCCAATAGGTAATGGATTCTTCATCAAGATATTGTCTTAAATTTTGATAAATCGAATAGTCAAAAATTTTATAAATATCATAAAGTCCAAAAAAAGTACAAAAAGTTTCATAATTAAGATGTTCAATTCCGCATTTTTTTGAAGAAATAATACATTTGGTAAAATAGTTGATATCGAATAAATCTACTTTTTTAGCCCCTCTCAATAAAGCATTAAAATATTGATCACCACTCGAAGCAACGGATAATACTTTCTTTCCTTCTAAATTAGGCATATAACTTTTAATATCTTCCGTTGTAAATAAGTAAGTAGTATCTATTGGTTTGAAACCATTTGTAAGATTACTTTTTTTATAATATAGATCTTTTACAATTTCCAAGTTATTCATATAGGACCTCCTTAAAAAACATGGTTATTATATCATAAAAAAAAGAATATATTATATTTTTATAATTTTTTTATAATTTTTTCTAAATTAGAAAGTGTTGGAAAATCTACGAAATGTTCTATTTTTTCGACTTGTTCTAAACAAAAGTCCTGTTTGTTTACTTTTTTTAAAAAATCCGTCAAGATATTATGACGCCATAAAAGATAATGGCCCAAAGTTTCCCCTTTTTTTGTTAAATAAATAATGCCATAAGGCTCAAAATGAATATAATCAAGAGCTTTCAACTTTTCCATCATTTTAGAAACAGAAGAAGCTTTCACATGAAGTTCACAAGCTAAATCTTTGATCCGAATTTCTTCATCAAAACATGCCTTTCGATAAACCATTTCTAAATAATCTTCCATAGCTTCAGTAAGTAGACTTTGCCCTTTTTTGCGATAGCCTGTTAAAGTATAAAATTTTTCTTTTTCCTCCATTTTTAATCCCCATTTCTTTTTTTCCTCATATATTAAAAGTAGAGTTAGTTTAAGGAAACTTTCTAATAAAAAATATGAGAGGAGGATTCATTTATGAATGAAACAAAAACATTAGATCAAGTAAAAATAAGTGAAAAAGTGAAAATTGAAACGATAAACACAGAAGATACAATAAAAAGAAGGCTTTTGGATATGGGAATGATCGAAGGAACTACAATTGAATGTGTTTTACAAAGTCCTTTAAAAGATCCCATTGCTTATTTTGTGAGAGGAACTTTAATCGCACTTCGAAAGGATGATTCTAAAAATATTATTGTGAAAAATATATAGGGGGTTAATATGGAAAAGAAAAAAATCGCATTAGCGGGAAACCCTAATGTAGGAAAAAGTACGGTTTTTAATGCTTTAACGGGAATGCATCAACATACAGGAAACTGGCCTGGGAAAACTGTCGGAAGTGCTTATGGAAAATTTACCCACAAAAATTCAGAGATTACTTTATATGACTTACCAGGAACATATTCTTTGATTGCACATTCGGAAGAAGAAGAAATTGCTCGAAATTTTATTTGCTTTTCGGATAGTGATTTAACAGTGGTTGTGGTGGATGCTGTTTGCTTAGAAAGAAATTTGAATCTTGTTTTACAGATAATAGAAATAACAGATCATGTAGTGGTGTGTGTCAATTTATTGGATGAAGCCAAAAAGAAAAAAATAAAAATCGATCTAAAAAAGTTAGAAAAAGAATTGGGTGTAAAAGTAATTGGGACCTGTGCGAGAAATCAAGTAGGTTTAGAAGAGTTAAAAGATAGTATGGTAAAATGTATACAAAATCGTTTTTCTAAAATATTAAAATACGATCCTATCTTAGAAGAGGGGATAGAAGAAATAGAGTTTTTTTTAAAAAGCCGCTTTCAGACAAAAATGCATCCTCGTTGGCTAGCACTCCGATTAATACAAAGTGATGAAAATTTACTTCAAGAAATAAATGTTTATTTAAAGGAAGATTTAAAAGAAGATAAACTTTTTCAAGAAAAATTAGAGCAAGTACGAAAGAAAATAGAAGAAAATGGAATCCCTTTAAATAAAATAGAAAATAAAGTAGTAATTTCTATTGTAAACAAAGCAGAAGAAATATTCAAAAAAACCGTTACTTTTGAAAAAGAAGATTATAATAGAAAAGACCGAAAAATAGATCGCGTTTTAACAAGTAAAAAAATAGGAATTCCACTTATGATTCTTCTTTTGATGGTAACTTTTTGGCTTACCATTGTAGGATCCAATTATCCATCAAATATTTTATTTGATTTACTGTTTAAAATAGAAGAACCCTTTAAAAATATTTTAAATTTTCTAAAATTACCTTCTTTTATAATAAGTTTATTAGTGGATGGAGTTTATCGTGTTTTAGCATGGGTAGTAGCTGTTATGCTTCCGCCAATGGCCATTTTCTTTCCTATTTTTACGATTTTAGAGGATTCAGGTTACTTACCAAGAATTGCCTTTAATTTAGATCATGCTTTTAAAAAATGTTCTGCTTGTGGGAAACAGGCCCTCACAATGTGTATGGGATTTGGTTGTAATGCAGTTGGAGTAACTGGAACTAGGATAATTGATTCTCCAAGAGAAAAATTAATCGCAATTTTAACAAACAGTTTTGTACCTTGCAATGGAAGATTTCCAACTATTATATCGATTATTACTATGTTTTTTGTAGGATTTTCAAATACGATTCAAAGCAGTATTTTAAATGTTGTCCTTTTAACACTTATTATCTTACTTGGAATTATTATGACTTTTTTCGTATCAAAAGTCTTATCTAAAACTATTTTAAAAGGAGTTCCTTCCTCTTTTGTACTAGAATTACCTCCTTATCGTAGACCTCAGTTTGGAAAAGTAATTGTTCGTTCCATTTTTGATCGTACTCTATTTGTCTTAGGGCGAGCTATTGCGGTTGCAGCACCAGCGGGTCTCATCATATGGATGTTTGCGAATATTGAGATTTCGGGAATTAGTATTTTAAAACATTGTGCCAATTTTTTAGATCCTTTTGGTAGAATTTTAGGATTAGATGGTGTTATTTTAATGTCTTTTCTTTTAGGATTTCCAGCTAATGAAATTGTTGTACCCATTATGATTATGGGATATATGTCTCTTTCTAATATTACCGATTTTTCAAATTTGTTAGAATTAAAGAATTTATTAGTTGAAAATGGATGGACTTATATTACCGCAATTTGCTTTATGATTTTTTCCTTGTTTCATTTTCCTTGTTCAACAACTTGTCTTACAATAAAAAAAGAAACAGGAAGCGTAAAATGGACAATTCTATCCTTCTTGCTTCCAACGATAATAGGCTTAATTTTATGCTTTTTAATAGCGAGTGGGTTAAAATTATTTTTTTAATAGATAGTTTAAAAGAAGAAAATATCCTTGCGATTCTAAGTAATCTTTAAGATTGAAATTTTGAATTTAAAAACTGTAACTTGTTAAAAAAATCTTATTTTCTTTATTTAAAAAGACATAAATGGAAAGATTATGTCTTTTTTTCTTGTTTTTTAGGTAAGTTATTTATGATAAATTGAACCTAAAGGAAGTGTGGAGGATGAAGAAAAAAGGATTTACTTTAATTGAATTATTAGCTGTGATTGTAATACTAGGGATTATTGCTGTTATCGCAGTACCTACCATAAATGGTGTGATGAAAGAAAGTAGATTAGGAGCTTTTAAAGCAAGTACGTTAAGTCTTTTTCACGCTTATACAAATTATGAGGCAGAGCATGGATTTGAGATAAAGGATGAAATCAATATCTTTGATTTGGATATAACCAATAAAAGTACATTTCTATCAGGAGAAATCTATCGAAAAGAAGATTCTATTAAGGTAGAAACCGTAAGTAATGGAGTTTATTGTGCAAGTGGAACAAGTGACAACCTAAAAATTGTAGAGGGAACTTGTGATTTATTAGATGAAACGCCACCAGAAATTTTGAGTGTAACAAATGAGGTAACAACAAACTCTATAAAACTTTATACAACTTATGAAGAAGAGGAAAGTTTTATAAGAAAACATGAGTACCGAATTGTGAAGGAAAATGAGGATATCGAAAATGCAACCTGGATAAGTGGAGATAGTTTAACCGAAAATCTATCTACAAAAACGTTTTCTAGTCTAGAACAAGGAGTCAAGTATAATATACAAGTAAGACTTACGAATACAGCTTTAGAAAATAGTGTATCGGAAGTCTATGAATTAGAAGTATCAACTTTTGTTTTAGAAAAACCAGTGATAACCCTATTAACAAGTAAAGAATATGCAACAGGGAAGGAAATCAAAATCACTTATCCAGAAGGAGAAAGATTTACGTATGAATATAGTTTAGATGGGGAAAACTGGATTTTTGTAAGTGAAAAAGAAAAAGAAGTTAAAGTAGAAGAAAATACAACTGTAAGGGCAAGAGTATATGATGGAACCAATGTAGTTTATGCCGACCCTTTAACGATTAGTGGAATTGATAAAACAAAACCTGTTGTAACAATTGTAAAAAA
>CAMSXY010000003.1 GCA_947065955.1 uncultured Caryophanales bacterium
GACAACGATTTGTGTGGAAAGGTTGGTGTTTTGAACATGAAGAAGAAAGCCAAAAGTAGATATACTAATGATGATATACCTGTAAAAAGTATTATGAATGGAGTAATTGTTCTTGATAGTGATGAAAAGGTAACAGGAGTTAAAATAATGCCTAAAAATATCTTCATTTTGGATTACGATACGCAAAATGCTATTATTAGCAATTTGAGGAATGTTTATAACATCATCGATTATGAATTTTGGATAATTGCAGCAGATAGACCTGTAGATATCAATGTTTATCTTTCGCAACTTGAATTACAATATAATCAAGTAACTAATCCAGTAAAGAGAAAACTTATTTTAGAAGATATCAATAAGGCAAATATGTTCATGAATAATAATGTGGTAGATACAGAATATTACTTATTATTTAAAGAAAAAGATAATGAATTAATTAACAAAAGAATTCGAACACTGATTAATTCTTTTGCGTCCGCTGGACTTACAGCCTATCAGACAACCAATGATGATTTAAGAATGATTTTAGACAATTTCTTAAATGGAGGTCAAACAACGACTTTTGGAACGGTGGTGCCAAATGGATATTAAAGCACAAATTGCTCCAAAAGGTTTAGAGTTCAAAGCGGCTGAATTTGTAATTAGTGATAAATATGCAACGATTTTAACCGTTGTATCGTATCCTAAACTGATCAATCCTGGATATCTTTCTAATTTAACAAGTATGTCTGGAATTAAAGTGGTCATTAAACATATTCCATTACCTTTTTCTTCTATTTCAAAAATGTTAAATAAAGAAATCGCAGATTTAAAACAAAGATATCAAACTGAAAATGACAGAACAATACAAGAAAGAATTCGCCAAGATTATGAATCTCTTGAATACTTTATTTCCATGTTAGCAGCAAGTCAGTCAAAAATTTACGATTTTCAAATGCATATTATGATTACCGCAGATAGTAAAGATGAACTTATTAGTAAAAAATTACAAGTTAAAAATTACCTAGAGGCTATGGAATTAAAAGCTTTTCCACTTCGATTTGAACAATCCAAAGTCTTAAAGTCGATTTTACCTATTTATCCGAGTCAGGATATTGAAAAACGAATTGGGACTCCAATTCCTTCTCCAACTATTGCAGCTATGTATCCATTTATTTTTGACAGTATTAAAGATCCAGGACTTTCTACCTTACTGGGGACTGATTTTTCTGGTGGAGTCATTCTTTTTAACCAATTTTTGTATCAAATTAAAAAAGAACATAATAGAAATAATGCTAATATGATTATTTTAGGAACTTCTGGAAGTGGAAAATCAACAGCTGCTAAACTAATGATCCGTACACATATTCGAAATAACAATCAATTGGTTATTATCGATCCAGAAGGAGAATTACAGGATATGGCACATATGTATGGAGGAGACTTTATCGACCTTGGAAAAGGTGGAGAATATGGGATGATTAATCCTCTTGAAGTTGTTATGGATGCCGATGAAAATGAGATTCGAGAGGGTTTAGGCTATACCGTTTTAACAAGAACTTTACAATCTTTGAAAGCCTTTATGAAGTATTATGATCCTTCCATTGCAGAAGATGTTGTGAATATGTTTACCGAAATGGTAACAGAAACTTACCATCGCTTTGGAATAGACTTTAATTCAGATTTTACAAAATATACCTCAAGTGATTATCCAACTTTTAAAGATGTTTATGCAACAGTTCGTGGGAAAATTTTATCTATGCCTGAAAAAACGCATGAAAGGGATATTTTGGAAAATCTAGAAATCAAATTACGTCCTTTAACAAAAGAATTGCGTTATTATTTTGATGGACAAACGACTATTACTCCTAAAAGTGATTTTATTGTTTTTAATATTCGTGAGTTAATGAACGCCGATAAAAATATAAGAAATGCTTTATTCTTTAACATTTTAAAATATGCATGGGGTTTAACTTTAAATCCAAATGTAAATACGATTCTTATGGTTGATGAAGCCCATGTATTATTAAGCGATAATAATACACTTGGGGCAGACTTTTTAGCGCAAGTCCAACGTCGTGCTAGAAAATATAACACAGGAACCATTATTATTACACAACAACCAACAGATTTTTCAAGTCCACAGCTTATTACGCAAGGAAAAGCTATCTTTGATAATGCTTCTTACTATTTGGTTATGGGACTTAAAAAACAAGCTGTAGAAGATTTATCGCGTTTAATTGATTTGAATGATAATGAGAAGGAAAGTATTAAACGTTATACCCAAGGAGAAGCCCTTTTCGTTTGTGGAAGTCGAAGAATGCGTATTAATGTTATTGTAACAGAACAAGAATTAGATTCCTTTGGTAGCGGCGGCGGTTTATAATTTTATATAGGTGGTGATTTAGATGAATGATGAAAATTTAAATGAATCAGAAAAAATCGAAGATTCATCTTTTTCGCCTAAAGAAGAAAGTAAAAAGGGAAGTATAAAAAAAGAAAGTTTTAGCGACAACCTTTTAGAAAAGTTTGGTTTTAAAAAAAGAAAAAAAACTTGGATAATTGGTGTTGCAATTTCAGTTGTAATTTCCTTCATCTTTTTATTACTTATTGTAATTATTCTTTTATCACCTGTACTTTTGGTAGATTCGATTGTAGGTACCATAAAAAATGTTCCTAAGAACATATTTCAAGTGTTGAAAAATGGATTTTTTTCTAATTGTTGGCATACTGACGGTATTTGTAATGAAAGAGAAAAAAAATCTTTTTTTGAAGAAATCGAAGATGTATCTCTTTTTTATAAGGATAATTTAAGTGTAGAGTTAAATGTAGAACTTTTAACATCTACGCTGATCTATGGAACACAAGATGTTGCTAAAAAAATTGCTGAACTGTATGAAAAAGAAATTGGAAAAACAGAAGATATTGCGAATGTAGTTGGATCAAAATTAAATTATGAAAAACTTGAAAAATTTACAAGACCTCTTTCAACACAACTTGTAAAAGCTTCTATTTTATATTCTGAACCTGACGAAGTCGAAACTTGCGACGATAATGGAAAAAACTGTAAAAAAGCATATGTTTGTCATGTAGGAAAAAAAGCTTCGAGCATAACTGCTGCAAATAATGCAGCTAAAGCAGAGATTGATGGAATGACTGAGGAAATTAAAGATAATAGAGAAATTCGAATTTCCAATTGGCAAAACAAAGTGGTTCCTTCAAGAATTGAAATAGGAGAAGAAAATGGAAAAGAAGGACATTACCCACATGGAGTATGCTATCAAATAAGTTATTATGAAGATCAAGCTTCCTTTTTAGAATATATAAAAAATTACTATATACCAAGTCAGCGTTATGAAAAGTTTCCTTATGAAGAGTTATCAGAAGAAGAAAAAAAAGAAGTAAATAGAGCAACGATTGAAGTGGAAGATGTTGGGAAGGCAAGTTATGAGCTAATCCGTGAAGATCGTTATCGAGATTCTAAGTATATTAAAGGAGCCACCAGTATGCCTTTTCCACTGGGATCTGGAGAAAGTTGGAAAGATAAGATCACCTCTCATTATGGTGCAAGAAAGGACCCTATTACTGGAGTTTCAAGTTATCATAACGGAATTGATATTGCACTTCCTCTTGGAACCCATGTGTATTCTGTTGCTGATGGAACCGTTTTAATAGCCACCTATAGTGCTGGGTATGGATTTTATGTAAAAATTGGTCATGATCTTAATGAAGATGGACAGTATGACTATTATACACTTTATGCTCATATGCAAAGCTATAGGGTCAAAGTTGGCGATACTGTTTTAAATGGAGAAACTATTGGTTATTCAGGAAGTACAGGAAAATCAACAGGACCTCATTTGCACTTTGAAGTTCGAAATAAAGATGATCAAAGAGAGGATCCAGAACCTTATTTAAATGGAATTTATGAAAAAAACTCTATATTAAATAGTAATACAGTCGCTATTTTGCCACTTACCAATGAACAGGCAAATATTTACGCTACAAACTTGCTTTCCCAAATTAACAAAGCAGGTTTTCATACAAGAGCAGGGACTGTATCTGCTGCCAAATATTTAGCAACCACATTTCCAGGATTACCTTATTTTTGGGGCGGAAAATCTTCTGGAATTAGTATCAATACAAAGTGGGGAACCCCACAAGAGGTTACAGCGCCAGGATTAAATACTCAGCCGCAGGGAACAATTCATCCATTTGGAATGGATTGTAGTGGATTTATTCACTGGGCTTTACAGAATGCAGGGTTTAATATAGGAATAATGACTGCGAATAGTTACCGTGACAAATTTAAAGCATACGAAGTAAATCTTACTAGTGATCAGATTAAACCAGGGGATCTCATTTGGAACGATGGACATATCGGAATTGTAGTTGGAACCAGTGCAGAAACCATTACAGTAGCTCATGAAAGCGGTAGTTTAAAAGGTCTTGTAATAGAAGATTTTAGACGAGCTACAACTCCAAGATCAAGATTTCAAAAAGTATTATTGATGGATGCATACTATAATGATGCAAGTAATTGGAGGGTATAATGAAAAAATTTAGATTCATTGGATTTCTCTTTATTTTCTTATTAACAGGTTGTGGAGCACATTATAATTTAGTTATTGAAGATAATAAAGTAATAGAAAATTTAAATATAACTTTTCAAAATGACACTATTGAAGGTGATGTTGAGAAGTTCGTAGAAGATACCATTTCACAATATCAAAATTCCGATATTTTTAAAAAGTACACTTTTGACAAAAATATAGGGAATGTTAGTTCCTTTGTTAATCTAAAAACCAAATATAATAGTTTAAAAGAGTATTCTTCCTCTCCAATTCTAAAAAATGTATTTGAAGATTTACAAATATTAGAAAGTAAAGAATATACTATTTTAAAAACAATAGGGGATTATTACTACTATGAAGTATTTGGAAATGAAGAAAGTGATACGGTATATTTAAAAGAAGCAACAATAGAACTTCGTATGCATAATGTTGTTTTAGAAAGTAATGCAGATTTCAAAAACGAAGAAGAAAATGTGTATACATGGAAATTAACCCCAGATAAAAAGGAAAAATATATATATATTAAATATTCTAAAAAGAAAAGATATGATATAATAATAAAAGATTGGTTTTTGAATTATTATAAATTATTAATAACAGGATTCCTTTTAATACTTATTCTTTTTATTGGAATTTGGTATATAAGAGAAAAACAAAAAAAAATAAATGAAATTTAGAGGTGGATCATGAAATTAAAATTTAGGGCAGAGCCAAAAGATCTTTTAGTATTTAGTGGGTTTTGTGTTGCACTTTTATATGTAGTTGCTATTGCTGTTTTAAATTTAGCGTCTTTTGCGAATGATACAACTTTTCATGGATTTAATCCACTACCCGCTTTTTCAAAGGAGTATATTGTAGTAACTTTAGTAGCCTTTTTTATCTTTCTAGCGGTTATTATAGCAAGTGTATCTTCTCACTTTTTCGAATTTGAAAAAGGAATTGGAATTACAACCAAAGCTAAAAAAGAAAAAGGATATTCTAGATGGGCTAAAGATAAGGAAATGCAAACACAATTAAAAAAAGTTTTTCCATCCGAAGAAGTTTCAAAATATGCGGGAATTCCTATTATAAATAATGGAAAAGAATTATGGGTAGATGATAGTGAATACCATAACTTAATCATTGGTTCTACAGGTAGTGGAAAAACACAAATTACAGTTCTTCCCCTTGTAAAAATATTGGCCAAAAAAGGCGAATCGATGGTCGTAACAGATCCAAAAGGCGAAATTTATGAACAAACATCGAATATGTTGCGAGAAAAGGGATACAATGTTGTATTATTAAACTTTCGTGATCCGCAAAAAGGAAATTCTTGGAATCCACTAACACTTCCTTATAAGTTACACAAAAGTGGAAATAAGGATAAAGCTAACGAGTTATTAGACGACTTAGCTATGAATATTCTATATGATGAAAAATCACAAAATCAAGATCCCTTCTGGGAAAAAACATCTGCGGATTACTTTGCGGGACTTTCCCTTGCCCTTTTTGATGACGCAACAGAAGAGGAGATCAATTTAAATAGTATTAATCTTATGTCAACACTTGGGGAGGAAAAAATAGGAGGAACAACCTATATTAAGGAATATTTTAATTCCAAGGATCCATCGAGTCCAGCTTATATCAATGCTTCTTCTACCCTTATGTCTCCAACCGATACTAAGGGAAGTATTTTAGCTGTTTTTAAACAAAAAATTAAGCTTTTTTCCTCTAGAGAAAATCTTTCAGAAATGCTTTCCTATAGTGATTTTGAAATGGAAGATATTGGAAGAAAAAAAACAGCTGTTTTTATTGTTATTCAAGATGAAAAGAAAACCTATCACTCTTTAGTAACCATTTTTATAAAACAGTGTTATGAAACTTTAATTGATGTAGCGCAAGAAAGTGGTGGAAAACTTACTTATCGTACAAATTTTATTTTGGATGAGTTTGCCAATATGCCTCCTTTAAAAGACGTTACGACCATGGTTACAGCTGCAAGAAGTCGTAAGATTCGTTTTAATTTTATTATTCAAAACTTTTCTCAGTTAAACCAAGTCTATGGAAATGAAAATGGAGAGACCATAAAAGGAAACTGTGGAAATATTATTTATTTAATTAGTAGTGAAATTAAAGCTCTTGAAGAAATCAGCAAAATGTGTGGTGAAGTAAAATCAAAAGAAAAGGATAAAACTGCTTCTACTCCACTTATTACAGTAAGTGATCTACAAAGGTTAAAAGAGGGAGAAATTGTTGTTTTAAGAACCCGTATGATGCCTTTTAAAACAAAAATGATTTATGATTATAAAATGGATTGGGGAAAAAGATATGAAAAGGCTCCCTACCCATATCGAGAAAAAAGAATTATTAAATTATTTGATATAAAAGGATTTGTGAACAAAATAAGAGATGAGAAAATGAATAATCTTATGGGTAATTTTCAAAAAGAGTCTGCTAATAATAGTCCTTTTATGAATCCTAATATGGGAATGCCATCCATGCCAATGAACCCTTTTGGAGCAATGAATGAAAAGTCTTTTATGCCAGATTTTTCATCCACACCAGGTGGCGGATTTAATATAGATGAATTAGTAAAAAAAATAGACGATCGAATCGCTGAATTAGAAGAAGAGGAAAAAAGAGAAAAAGAAAAAAATAACCAAACAGCAAAAACAGAAAAAGAAATTCCCTTTAAGGAAGAAAAGAAGGGGGAGAGTCTTATCTTTAATATGCCTATTGAAGATCCTTTAAAAATGGATAGTGAATTCAAAATCAAAAAGGAAGAAGAGATTACGCAAGATTTTCCAAGGGATATAAAAGAAAAAGAAGATAAAAATTTGGGTGGAGATCTTGTGTTTGATATGCCTATTGAAGATGATGAGCCTTATATAAGGAATGGAAAAACAGAACCGATAATTCAGGAAAAGAAATTATCTAAGCTAGCAACCATTACAGATGATCAATTTTTCGATGATTTCTTTGAAGATGATATGGAATAGTATCATCTTTTTTTATAAAAAAGGATCAAAAAAGATAGAAAAGTATGATATAATAAGTACAGAAAAAAGGTGATTTGATGAAAAAATACATAATGTATATATCCATTTTTATTTTGTCTATGATAGCAAATATAGTATCCGTAGAAGCAAAAGACCAATTATTGGAAACCTGTAAATATGTATATGCACCTGGTTCTTTAGCTGGGAATAGCAATATTACTATAGAGATTTTAATATATGATAACAATGAACCTAATGAAATTATTGTAAGAGGAAATTTACTTGCAAACGGTAAGGAAAAGTATGAAACCTATCTTATGAAAAATTATAAGTTTACTCATGTTAGTACATGTCCATCTATCGCCACCTATGCAGCCAAATTTGATGCCCATGGTAATTGGACGAAGCAACATGGGGTTTTTGTTGGAGAAACGGAAGCTGAAATTGAAAAAGAAATTTCTAAACGTTATGAGCTTAGAGTATCAAAAATTTATTATGCGAAACTCAGTAAAAACTATTCAGAGGAAGAACTAAAAAAAATAGATGAAAAATTTATTGGTTATGCAGAAGAATTAAAACAGTTGTTAAATTCTTGTTCTTCTACTGAGGACGAGTGTTTTAGTACAATTAAAAGAAAGCAGGCTGAATATAATTCCGAATATGAAGTTGTTTCAAAATATGGATATGTTAAATCCAATAAAGGGGCAATTGAACTGATAAATATAAACAAAAAAATAGAACAGTTTGCGAATACAGGTAAAAATCCAATAATACCTGATGAAAATCCAATAATACCACCAGGTGATTATCCTATAACAGGAAATCAATCTGGCTGTGCAATTCTTTCACCAGCAATAAAGGAAAAACTCAATTGGGTTTTAAATATTATAAAATATGGTGGAGCTATACTAGCTATTATTTTAGGTATGTTAGATTTTGTAAAAGCAATCTTTGGAGATAAAGAAGAAGCTGGTAAGGAAGCAGCGAAAAAATTTATTAAAAGATTAATTGCAGCTGCTCTTTTATTCCTACTACCCCTTATTCTTCAATTTTTTATAAACGTAGTAGAAATTCCAGGTATTAATAAGGATGATCCTTATTGTGAACGCTAAAAGATGAAATTCATCTTTTTTTGTTAGACTTTAATCATTAACACATTGGGAATTTTGCTATATACTACAATAGGTGATAATATGTTTATCAATATTTCCATGAAAGAATTTATTTCAAAAATGGATCATTTAAATATTATTGATATAAGATCCATTCAAAGCTACAATAATAATCATATTCCTGGTGCAGTACATATTCCATGGGAAAAATTAATCGCAAACCCTTCTGCTTATATAAATAAGGGAGATTATTATTATCTTTATTGTGAAAAAGGGAAAAGAAGTTTGCAAGTTTGTAGTATTCTAAGAAAAATGGGATATTTTACAATTAATATTGATGGTGGATATGAAGAATGGATTTTACAGAACTAATCCATTCTTTTTCATTTAAACATCTGTTTTTAAAGGAAAATAGAAAAATATCTTTTTAACTTTTTAAAAATGTTGTATACTAGTATCAGTAGAGGTGAAAAAATGAAAAAAACTTTTAATTCTTTATTATTCATTGTACTTATGAGCTTATTTATCAATAAGGTGAGTGCAGCAGATTGTAATAAATATTCTTGTGCGACTTGTACCTATGAAAATGGGAGTTATAAAATCGTATATGAGTTAAAAGCGGATGGATCGGGGATCGCAAATTTAACATCTTCTTATAAATTAGTATTTAATCCTAATAACCAAAAACTAGTTGTGGACGATACACTAAGTGTTACAAACTTTATTAATAAGAAAAATAATAATTTAAAGTGTCTAGATAGCATATTTATTCTTCCAACAGCAGGAAGTCAAACTACAAAGTCTGTAACAATTTATCATGCTGGAAATAAAGAAAAGTCGCCTATAGAAATTAAACTTACGAAGGAAGAAAATAATAATAAATTACTTTCCGAAGGAGAAGCTTATAAAAGATCTTGCTTATATAAAGAGGCTAATAAAACAGGAACCCAAGGGCAAAAGATGGATATTACAACGACGATCATTTTGGATAATCAAAATAAGTTGAACTATTCTTTTTCAAATGGATACCAATTTGGAGGATCCGATTTAACAGCAGATATGTTTGTAAATTCCTGTCCAGATATTTCGATATCTTGTGGAAGTAGTGGAAATAATAAGTTTTGTACCCTTTCCAAAAAGGCAGTAGGTGGCGGAAGTGAAATGGAGGGAGATAATAACCCTAGTGGAGACGAAATTATAAATCCGAACCCTCCAACAACTCCAGGGGGAAGTGATAATAATTGGCAAGTAGATCATATAGGAGATATACAATGTGGGGAATTAAAAAATATCCCAGGAGTTATTCCAAAATTAACAAATTTAGCTGTAAATATCATGAAAATTCTAGTTCCCATTGCTCTTGTAATAAAATCTATGATTGATTTTGCCAAAGCAACAACAGCGCAAAAAGAAGATGAAATGAAAAAAGCACAATCAAAGTTTATAAAAAGACTTATTATCGCTTTTGTCTTTTTCTTCACCGTGCTAATTTTCCAATTTATGTTTAGAATTGTTGCGACAGTAACCGAAAATAATACCCTTACCAGTTGTATAAATTGTTTTATAAATAATCGTTGTGAATAAAATGGAAGATTTTCTATCTTCTTTTTTATTGTTTTATTTTCTAATTTATATTATAATGATAATAAGGGTAGTGGTTTTATGGAATATTTCATGTTAGGACTTCTTTTTCTAATTTTAATTTTAGTTATTTTTTTACTTCAAAAAAATGGAAACGAATCGAATATTACAGATCGAATTAGCAAACTAGAACTTTCTGTAGTAAAAGAATTAGGCGATTTTAAAGCCGATTTAACGCATCATTTGAATGAAGATTTTACTGAGTTAAATGATCGAATGGATAAAAAAATACATTTGATCAATGACAAAGTAAATGAAAGACTTGATCAAAATTTTGAAAAAACAAATAAAGCATTCACTTCTGTATTAGAACGACTTTCCAGAATTGATGAAGCCCAAAAGAAAATAGACCATTTATCGAATGATATCGTATCATTACAAGGTATTTTAACAGATAAAAAAGCAAGAGGAATTTTTGGAGAAATCAATTTAAAACATATCCTTAGTTCTGTATTTGGAGAAAATAATAATAAAATTTATGAAATGCAGTATACTTTTCCAAGTGGTGCTATTGCGGACTCGGTTATTCATGCGCCAGAACCTCTTGGAATGATCGCCATTGATTCCAAGTTTCCCTTAGAAAATTATCAAGCGATGGTTGATAAAAAGAATAATGAAGTCATCCGAATGCAGGCTGAAAAATTGTTTAAAAGTGACATGAAAAAACATATCGATGCCATTGCTTCTAAATATATTATACCTGGAATTACCAATGAACAAGCTATTTTATTTTTACCAGCCGAGGCTATTTTCGCAGAAGTTCATGCCTATCATACGGATCTGATCGAATATTCTTATAAAAAGCATGTTTGGATTACCTCTCCAACCACACTCATCAGTACATTAACCACTTTGCAAATTATTATGAAAAACGCAGAAAGAGATAAGTATGCGAATGTTATTCATCAAGAGTTAAAATTATTAGATGAAGAATTTGGACGATATAAAGATCGTTGGGATAAGTTATATCGTAGTATTGAAACCGTAAGTAAGGACGTTAAAGATATTCATGTAACAACCGATAAAATCACAAAACGTTTTAACGCCATTAATCAAGTAGAAATGGGGATTGATTATGAAGAGTAGTTTTATAGAAAGAATTTTAATTTTATGTGCTGTTGTGTATTCGATTTTTTATGCTGTAACAAACTTTGAAACCGAAGGTTTTTTAGCTATCTTAAAATGTATGGGAACTATTTTAATCTTATTAGCGCCTCATATTATAGAAGCAAGTTTTAAAAAAGAGTTTTCACCCATGACAAAAAAGATCTATGTATTTTTTGTTTTTCTTGCCTATTTTATAGGAACTGTTGTGGGAGGCTATAAAATGCCTTACTTTGATAAAGTGACGCATCTTTTATCTGGATATGTAACAGCCTTTGTTGGAATTTATGTTTTAGCAAAATATGATAAGTTTGATAAAAAATCATCCTTTAATCTTATTTTTATATTATTCACAGTTCTTGCCATTGCAGCATTTTGGGAAATTTTTGAATATACAGGAGATTGTCTATTTCATTCTAATATGCAAAGGTTAGAAACAGGCGTAAATGATACAATGCGAGATATGATTATGGCATTTTTAGGTTATTTACTTTTTGTTTGTGCTTATTTTTTTGAAAAATCGAGCCATACTAAATTTGTAATAACAAAATTTATAGAGGAAGCAAAGAAATATTATGGACCAAAAAACTGAATTAGAAAAGTTGAAAGAATTAAAGGAACTATTAAAGTATTATCAACCCCCAAACGAAGATCCAGAGTATAAAGTGAATTCTTCACCAACAACCAATACTAATCCAAACGATTCCCAAGGAGAAGTTGGAAAAAGGAAATCTTTTCAAAATAAAAGTGTCATTCCTTTTTCTCCCCAAGATTTTTTAGAAAATAAAAGAAATGGATTTTCTAATATATGTATGTTAGCATTTCTAACAATTTTATTTGAAGGACTTTTTTTATTTTTTAGTTTTATACTTTTTCGGTAAGTTTTGTAAAGAACTTACTTTTTTAAATAGTAAGTAGAATTTCTATTGTATAATAATAAAGAGGTGGAGAATATGGAAAGAGACATATTAGAACTTTTAAAAAAAGAAAACAAAGCACTCTATCCAGAAGATATTGGATCTTTTTTGGGAGTACAAAAGACAGAAGACTACGAACAACTTTTTAAAATCCTATATGAATTAGAAAAAAAAATGCAGATTCGTTTAACAAATAAAGGAAAATATATATTAGACGAAAATCCAAATAGAAAAACAGGGATTTTAGAAGTAAAAGAAAAAGGTTTCGGTTTTGTTCTTTTAGAAGAAGAGGATATTTTTATTCCACGAAGTAATATGAATGGAGCCCTTCATGGAGATGAAGTAATAGCTGAGATTACTTCTAAAAAAGGTGAAAAACTGGAAGGAAAAATAATACAAATTCTAAAAAGAAATATTTCCAATTTAGTAGGGGAAGTACATTTCAAAAAGAAAGATGTATATATATATTTAGAGGATCCAAAAATTCATTTAAATGTGGTTTTGAAAAAAGAATTCACAAGAGGGCTTGTGGATGGAGATAAAGTAGTTGTTAAATTAGAGAAACAAATAAAGGAAAATTTATATTCTGCCATTTTACTATCCAAAATAGGTCATAAAGACGATCCTGGTGTTGATATTCTAACCATCGCAGCAGAACATGAAATTTATAAAGATTTTAACGAAGAAGCCATAGAAGAATTAAAACAAATACCAGATCATGTTTTAGAAACAGAATACGAACAAAGAAAAGATCACGATTTAAGAGAAAAAGTTATTTTCACTATAGATGGAGAAGATACCAAGGATGTAGATGATGCCATTAGTATTTCTAAAAAGGAAGACGGAAATTATATTTTAGGTGTTCATATTGCCGATGTATCGCATTATGTAAAACCAGGAAGTGCGTTAGATAAAGAAGCTTATAGAAGAGGAACAAGCTCTTATCTAGCAGATCGTGTTATTCCAATGCTTCCTCATCAACTTTCGAATGGAATTTGTTCTTTAAATGAAATGGAAGATCGATTAGCAATGTCCTGCATTATGGAAATTGATTCAAAAGGGGATGTAATCGATTATGATATTTTTGAAAGTATCATTCGTTCTAAAAAGAAAATGACGTATAAAAAAGTAAATGAAATATTAGAAAAAAATAGTATCCCAGAAGGATACGAAGAATATGAAAAACCCCTTCTGGAAATGCAAGAACTTGCTCAAATTTTAAGAAAAAATAAAATAAGAAGAGGTTATATAGATTTTAATATCGATGAAGCAAAAATAATTGTAAATGAAAAAGGAGAAGCAATTGATGTTGTCTTAAGAGAACGTGGTGTTGGAGAAAACATGATTGAGGATTTTATGATCGTTGCAAATGAAACCGTAGCTTCTCACATTTATTATATGGAACTTCCTTTTCTTTATCGTATCCATGAAAAGCCAGAGGAGGAAAAAATATCTTCTTTCTTAAAATATGTCAGTATTCTAGGGTATAAATTAGTAGGAAAAGTGCATGATTTAAGACCTACTACGATGCAGAATATATTGAAACAATTGGAAGATAAAAAAGAATACAGTATTCTTTCGAAACAACTATTACGTTGTATGAAAAAAGCTATTTATGATAGTAATAATGTAGGTCATTTTGGATTAGGAAGTAATTGTTATACACATTTCACCTCCCCTATTCGAAGATATCCAGATAAGATGGTTCATCAACTTTTAAAAACTTATTTGGTAAAGAAAGACTTATCCAATGAAACGATTCATTTTTATGAACAGGCTTTACCAGAAATTGCGTTTCAATCTTCCGAAAGAGAAAGACAGAGTGTGGAATGTGAACGAGAAGTGGATAGTATGAAAATGGCCGAGTATATGGAAAAGCATATAGGAGAACATTTTAAAGGAATGATTTCGGGAATCACAAGTTGGGGAATTTATGTAGAACTTCCAAATTTAATAGAAGGAATGATTCGAATCGATTCTTTAAATGGCGAATATGTATATGAAGAAGAGGCTTGTCGTTTAGTAAGTACATCCAACCAAAAAAATTATAGTCTTGGAGATTCTATAGAGGTTGTTGTAACAAGAGCTTCTAAAATTCTTAGACAAATTGATTTTGAAGATATAGAAAATAAAGTGAATGAGGAAGAAAATGGAAATCAATAATCGAAAAGCAAAATTTGATTATCAAATTTTAGAGACAATAGAATGTGGAATTGTTTTAAAGGGAACCGAAATTAAATCCATTCGAAATGGAAAGGTGAATTTAAAAGATAGCTATGCTATTATAAAGAACCAAGAAGCTTATGTTTTAAATATGCACATTAGTCCTTATGAGCAAGGAAATATTTTTAACCATGAGGAACTTCGAACAAGAAAATTATTGCTTCATAAAAAGGAAATTATAAAATTACAAGATAAAATTCGTGTAGAGGGAATAACACTTGTTCCCTTAAAACTCTATTTTAAAAAAAATAAAGCTAAGTTATTAATTGGAATTGCACGAGGAAAAAAGAACTACGATAAAAGACAGGCAATGAAAGAAAGAGATATGAAAAGGGATCTACAAAAATCCTATAAACTTCGTTAAAGGGTTGACACATCCCTTTTTCTTATCTATAATAATAAATACATGGGGCTGTTTTGGTTCGACAGGAATAAAGGGGTAAAAGTGGCAGGTCGGAGGTACACGTTACGTACAAAACAAAAATAAATGCTAAAAATAAAATTAAAAATGTATTCGCTCGTTTAGCTAATGTAGCTACTCCAGCTTTCGCTTAAGAATAGCGGGATACAACTTTTCAAAATTTTTTTCCCATGAAAGTTTTGGAAGGGTCGATGAAAGTGGGATATAAAAACATTTTGTCTAGAGATGTTTTTGAATTTTATAGACTTACGAAAAGATATTTTGTTCTTTTATAGTCTTTTCGGAAATAATAAAAAGGACTAAACCTGTAGAAACTTTTATTTTAATATTTCTGGACAGGGGCTCGATACCCCTCAGCTCCACCAATTTTTGTAATAAATAAACTTTTATGTTTGAAATAAATAAAAATTAAGAACTTTAAGTTCTTCTTTTTTTGAAAAAATATAGTCAAAAAATAAAAATTTTGATATAATAAATAAAAATAGAAAGGAAATTACTATGGATGAAGATAAAAAAGAGTGGGAAAATTTTAGTCAAAATGAAGAAACAAAAGAACCAATTCAACCAGATTATAACTATGATTTTTCCTTTGATAAAAAAACCGAAAAGCCTTATTTAAATGAAGTAGAGCAAAGAACTTCAATAGATAATAACGATTCTGTTGTATCTGCCTTTGAAAAACAAAACAATAATTTTGAACCTTCCGAAAGTTTTTTAACTTCAGAGGCAAAAGAATTGGAAGAACCTAGTAGAATAGAAGAACAAAAAGATCTTTTTCAAGAAGAAAAAGAATCATTTCAAAATACATATACTCCAAATGAAACCGTAGAGATTGAACTTAATCGTGAAAATCTTATGGAAGAAGCTCTATCCCATACAACAAAGTATAGCCCATTTGTACTTCCAAAAGAAGAAGAAGTTGAGGAACCAGAAAAAGAAAACAAGGGTAGAATTGCTTTTATTATTATCTTATTTGCGATTCTTTTTCTTGCTGTTCTTTTGATTCCAAAAATTTCTACATGGCTTTAAAAAACATATGATTTTTCATATGTTTTTTGAAAGTTCAATAATAAGATCCATATTATCATCTCGTGCCATAATATTTTTATGCATTTGATGACAAACAGTGCATTTATAAATAATTTTATAAGTGTCTTTAAATTTTTCAATCCCTGTAGGTTCTAAAAGCCCAAGACAGGTGTTTTGTCTGTCTCCAGGAAGAATATCAACATGTTTTGAATAAAGACAAAAAGGACAATGGTCCCTGGCAGTGTAGTATAGTTTTTCTACCTTTTTTCCACAGTTTTCACAAACAAAATTTTCATCTATTACTGTAAATTTTTTCATACACATCACAAATAGTATTATATAAAAAAAACTTTTTATTGACAAGTAAAAAAACAGTTTTTTAAACTGTTTTATATTTGTATAATTATCGATAATATGGACCATAATAAGGTGGGTAAGGTCTATAGTAAGGATATGGTCTATAAGGTCTTGGATAGAAAGCTGGAGCAAGAAGTCCCCCTGTGATTCCTCCTAGAATAAAAGGTCCTAAAAAACCAAACTGACGAGAGTTTCCATCGTAGGAATTAATTGTCCCCGTTGGATAATTTCCAGATGGAAATCCCATAGTATTAGAATAGGTATACATATAAATCCCCCTTTCACAATATTGTATGCCTATCATAGAAAAGAGTGAGATAATGCAAGAAGATTTGCGTAAATTAGCGATGACAATCGTTTCCTATTCCTTAGAAATTAAAGAAGGGGAAAATGTACTTATTACAACCAATAGTAAAAAAACATCCCCTTTAATAAAAGAATTAATACCTGAAATTACAGCAAAAAAAGCAGGAATCAGTATTAAGATTATAGATATCGAATTTGATACCTATATAAAAGAACTTGCTAATGAAAAAATTATTGAAAATATGGCAAATGAAAAAAAGTATGAAGTAGATCATTTTGATGCTTTTATCAATATAAGGTATATTGATAATGACTATGAACAAAAAAATATTACCAAAGATGTAAAAAGAAAAATAGCGACGCAAACAGAAGAATATGATGATATTCGAATCAATCAAAGAAAATGGGTTCTTTTAAACTATCCTTCTCATTTAGATGCCTATAAAGCAAAAATGAAAAATGAAGAATACTTTCAGTATGCAATGGATGTTATGAACGTAGATTATAAAAAAATGTATGAAGGAATTAAACCTTTAGAAGAATTAATGAAAAATACAGATAAAGTTCGGATTGTCTCTCCCAATACAGATATTACTTTCTCCATAAAAGGGATTCCTGTTGTTCCATGCTGTGGAAAATCCAATATACCTGACGGAGAAATTTTTACAGCTCCTATTCGTGAATCTGTAAATGGAAAAATTACTTATAACACACCATCTCCTTATCAAGGAACTGTATTTCAACAAGTTTCTTTAACTTTCCAAGATGGAAAAATTATAGAATGTCATAGTATGCAAGAGGAAGAAAAATTAAAAGAAATTTTTGATACAGATGAAGGAGCTAGGTATATAGGAGAATTTTCCTTAGGATTAAATCCAAAAATCTTAGATCCTATGGGAGATATTTTATACGATGAAAAAATTATTGGAAGTATTCATTTTACACCAGGAAGATGTTACGATGATGCAGATAATGGAAATCACTCTGCTATTCACTGGGATTTAGTATTGATTCAAAGGGAAGAATATGGTGGTGGAGAGTTATATTTTGATGATGTACTTATTCGAAAAAATGGCTTATTTGTTTTAAAAGAATTAGAACATTTAAATTATAATTTAAAATAAGGAAAAAAGAAAAACAGAAGACATATACTGGATTAGGTGATGCTATGAAAAAATATTTTCAAATCGTCGGAATGATAAGTTTAATATGCTTCATTTTTTTTTATACATAAAAAACATCGACGGTATTAAAAGAAAAAGATGAGATTATGATGGAACTAAAGGAAAAGAGTGAAGTTTTAAAGACCAATGTTACAGAAGCGACCATTGAAGGAAAAACAATTATACCTGGTTTTTCTGGAAAACAAGTCGATATAAATGGAAGTTATAAAAATTTAAAAAGAATTGGTTTTTATAACGAAAAATATGTACAATTTGAGGAAATAAAACCAAAAGAACTTTTAAAAAATCATCTTGATAAATACATCATTGCAGGAAATAAAAAGAAAAATATGGTAAGTCTTCTTTTCTTAGTAGAAGAAAATACCAACATTGAAAATGTTTTGAAAATAATGAATGAAAAAGATATGAAAGCAACCTTTTTTGTAGATACAGCTTGGTTTGAAAAAAATAGTGAACTTGCCATAGGACTAATTAAGCAAGGACACACATTTGGAAATCTAAGTTACCAGGGGGATACAGAAGATAGTACTTTTATCTGGATGAATACCGTCTTAAAAAAAGTTGGTATGCAGGAAGAGGTTTATTGTTATACCGAAGAAGAAAATGAAAACCTATTAAAAGCCTGCTCTATGCATAAAAATTATACTATCAAACCAACCTTTACCCTTACAAAATATCCTTTAATAGAAGTAAAAAATAGTCTTAAAGCAGGAAGCCTTATTGCAATTCCTATCAATCCTACAACCGAAAAAGAATTGGAATTAATTCTTAAATATATTACTTCTAAAGGATATATAATAGAAGATTTAAAAACGCACTTAAAAGAAAGTTGAATTTTGACAAAAAAAAAAGAACATGTTATAATGAATTCACTTCAATGAAAGGTGATTTTATGAAAATAACATCCGTTCAATTATCCGTAAGTGCTGTAAGGAGAAGTCAGTATCCAACGGATGGGCTTCCTGAATTTTTACTAGTCGGAAAGTCGAATGTAGGAAAAAGTAGTTTTATTAATACATTAATAAATCGAAAAAATTTCGCAAGAACTTCATCAAATCCAGGAAAAACGCAGACGATCAATTTTTATCTAGTGAATAATGAATTTTATTTAGTAGATGCTCCAGGATATGGATATGCGAATGTAAGTAAAGCAAAACAAAAAAAATTCGGTCTTATGATGGAAGATTATTTAACAGGAAGAAAAAATTTAAAACAAGTTTTTATGTTAATTGATTTTCGACATAAATTAAGTAGCGATGATATTATGATGTATGAATTTTTAAAATATTATAAAATTCCTGTAACCATTGTTGCTACAAAAACGGATAAAGTAGGAATTACCTTACAACAAAAACAAAGAAGCTCTCTTTTGGACGACTTAGATGTGGTAGTTGGAGATGATTTCATTACATTTTCAAATGTTACCAAAGAAGGAAAAGATGAAATTTATTTAAAAATAGAAAGAACTATATAAATTTGTTCACAGATACGATTTTCTTTCATAGACTATCGTAGGTGATAAAATGAAATTGGTAACCGATGAACAGAAATATATTGTTTACTTATATAAAAAACAAGAGATACCCGATTTTAAGAATAAAGAAAAATTAGAAGAGTATTTTCGAAATTTATTTTTACTTTTAAATGAAAATTACGATTTAGATATTTGTGGTTACTATAATTTATATGTTTTTTTAGATTCCTTTTATGGAATGATTTTAGAAATTGAAAAAGAAGATTACGATTATTTTGAATCATTAGATAATCAAGTCGATATGCGTATAACACTTGATAAAGAGAGTGTTTTCCTTTATCAAGTATCCGATCTATTTTTATTAAATAAAAGTATCTTACAAAAAGGAAACATTTATTATTACCAAAAAGAATTTTATTATGAAATAAAAAAAGACTTAAAAGAAAAAGAAATGGCCTACTTAATGGAAAATACGACATTAGTTTACGGAAATAAGATAGTATCTATTTTAAAATATGGAAATAAAGTGAATTTTTCTTGTACTTCAAAATTAAGTATGGTATAGTATAAATAGATTAATTTGCAAAGAAAAATGAAAAAAGAATCTTTTAAAGGAAAAAAGAAAGTTAATGGGGATGAAAATTAACCAAATTTAAAAGAGGAAAATACACATTTGGAGCAAATACGTGTCATTACGTTATCAATAAAAGTGCATGTTCTATGAAATAAGGTGGTACCGCGGTTATTCGTCCTTATGAATTAGGACTTTTTTTATTTTTGGAGGGAATTTTATGATAAAAAGGGTTATTTTTGATTTAGATAATACATTGATTATGTGGAAAGATGAATATTGGAAAGCATTGGAAGATACGTTTTCTCATTTTGGGATCGATGTATCCTTATTCGAATTATTGGATATTGAAAAGAAAATAGAACACTATGAGGAATATTATGAAACCTATACCAAAAAAGATATGCAGAATTTAATAGAAAGTGCCTTTAAAAGAATCATAACTTTGCCGGAATCCTTTGTAGATGTTTGGGAAGAAAATTTAGGGTTTTGCGCTGAAGAAGCCTCAGAAAGTTTAAAAAGTACCCTTGCTTATCTAAAACAAAAATATGATTTAGTGGTTCTTACGAATTGGTTTCGAAAATCAGCCATACTGCGTTTAAAAAAGGCAGGAATTCTTTCCTTTTTTAAAGAGGTATATGGAGCAGAAATTGTAAAAAAACCTAAAAAAGAGGCCTTTTTAATTGCTTGTGATGAGTATTTTCCAGAAGAATGTGCAATGGTAGGAGATAACCCAATAAATGATATAGAACCTGCTAGAAAACTAGGAATGAAAACAATTCTTTATGCTGATAATCTTTCTAAAGGAAATTACTGTATAAAAAATATAGAAGAATTAATGAATATATTATAGGAGAAATTATGGAGAAGAATAAATATATAAGTTATCGAAAAATAAATAATATAACAAAAGAAGAAATAAAAAAAGCTTGTGAGGAAGCACTTTTTTATAACTTTGAAGAAATAGTGGTTCCACCTGCTTACGTAGCTTATGCGAGAAGTCTTTTAAAGGATGCCCAAATCGAACTTACCACCCTTATTAGTTATCCTTGTGGTTTTGACAAAAGTATGGTAAAAGAGTATGCAGCCATTTCTGCTTTAGAAGAGGGAGCGGATGCAATAGAATTAACAATTTCCTATAGTCTTTTAAAAGAAAAAAATTATCAAGATTTAAAAGAAGAAATTGAACAAGTAAGAGATGCTATTTCAGGTGCAAATATAAAATTATATGCAAATTTAGAGTATTTAAAGGAAGAAGATATACCCCTTCTTTTAAAACTTTGTAAGGAAACATTCCTTCCCTTTCTTGTCTTAGAAAAAGGAAATTGGACATGGGATCAAATAGAAACTATTTTAAAAGAAAAAAATGATCTTTTAGCAATTCAAATAAATGCTGTTGTGGAGGAAGAAGAATTAATAAATCAAATAGAAAATGGTGTTACACGTATTGGGATAACGAATATTTTATCCCCTAAAGGAGGAGAAAAATGACACTTTATGAAGAACTTACCCAACGAGGGTTAATCGAACAAATCACAGATGAAAGTCTAATTGAAAAGCTTAATCAAGGGGGGCTTACCTTTTACATAGGAACTGATCCAACGGGAGATAGTTTGCATATTGGACACTACTCTACTTTTTCTATGGCAACTCGGTTAAAAAAAGCAGGACATAATCCTATTTTATTAGTAGGGGGAGCAACTGGTTTAATTGGAGATCCAAAGCCTAGTGCAGAGCGTCCTATGATTACAAAAGAACAATTAGACAAGAATTATCAAAAATTAAGAAAGCAAGTAGAAAAAATATTTGGGTTTGAGGTTGTCAATAATTATGATTGGTCGAAAGACATAAACTTTATTGATTATTTAAGAGACTATGGAAAATATTTTAATCTCAATTATATGTTAAATAAAGAAACTGTAAAAAGTAGGTTAGATGTAGGAATTACTTATACAGAATTTTCTTATATGATTCTACAATCCTTAGATTTTCTTTATTTATTTGAAAATAAAAACTGTGTTTTACAAATAGGAGGATCGGATCAATGGGGAAATATTACTTCTGGAGTAGAATTGATTCGTAAAAAAACAGGAAAAGAAGTCTATGGACTTACAATGCCTTTGATTACAAAAGCAGATGGAACTAAATTTGGAAAAAGTGAAGGAAATGCAGTTTGGCTCGATAAAGAAAAAACTTCCAGTTATGAATTATATCAATTTTTTCTTAATGTAGAAGATAGTAAAGTAATTGAATACTTAAAAAAATTAACTTTCTTATCTTTAGAGGAAATAGAACTTTTAGAAAAATCGCATGAAAAAGAGCCTCATTTAAGAGAAGCTCATAAAGTTTTAGCAAGAGAAGTTATTACTTTCTTACATGGAAGAGAAGAATATGAAAATGCAGTTAAGATAAGTGAACAACTCTTTTCTGGAAATATTCAAAATCTTACAAAAGATCAAATTATGCAAGGATTAAATGATGTTCCAAGTATTGTTTTAAAAGAAGAGGTTTCTTTATTAGATTTATTAGTACAAGAAAAAATAGTATCTAGTAAAAGAGAAGGAAGAGAATTTTTAGAAAATAGGGCTATATCAGTAAATGGAAATATTGTTACAGAGGAAGGATACCTACTTACCAGAAACTCTGCTATTGAAAATGAAATTTTTGTTATTCGAAAAGGAAAAAAGAAATATTATTTAGTACAATTTATAGAAAATTAGATATAGATATTAAATACTTTATATAGAGTTCTATGAATTTAATAAAAAGGAAATTATAGTATCTTAAAAGACAATATAATCTAATAAAAATACAGTTTGTTTCTTATTAAAAAAGACATAATTTTTAAAGTTATGTCTTTTTTTCTTGTTTTTTAGGTTAAACTTTTATGATAAATTGAACCTAAAGGAAGTGTAAGAATGAAGAAAAAAGGATTTACATTAATAGAACTTTTGGCTGTTATTGTAATACTAGGAATTATTGCTGTTATTGCAGTACCTATGATAAATGGTGTAATTAAAGAAAGTAGATTAGGAGCCTTTCGTGCAAGTACGTTAAGCCTTTTTCATGCTTATACGAATTATGAGGCAGAACATGGATTTGAAGTAAAAGACG
>CAMSXY010000004.1 GCA_947065955.1 uncultured Caryophanales bacterium
CACAAGGATGAACACTCTTTCCCTACACGACGCTCTTCCGATCTTTTCAAAATGATAACATTTAAAAATGGATAAAATATTCCTAAAGTTAGCCCAATAATAGGCAAAGTCAAAAGAAATAAAATAGGCTTAATCGTTTTATTTAAAACATAAATCAGTATAGATGCTAAAAAGCCCCATATTCCATAGTACGAAGAATCTATATAAAGTACTTTTGGAAATAAAATAGTTGCTGTAATAAGGACAAGTGTATAGCCTATCATTTGAAAAAACCACGCAAACCATTTTAAGTAAGGTCTTTTTTTCTGTTCTATTACTTCCATAGCATCACCTTCTATATTATACCATATTTGTATTATTTTTCCAACTTTCCCTTTTTTTCCTTACGGATAGATGAAAAGAACACCTTTTACAAAGTTCTTCTTTTAAAATGTTATTTTGAAAACTTTTAATTAAATCTGTTGTTCGGACACATTTTAAAATACTTTCTAAATCTTGTTCCAATAAATTACCAAGTTCTATAATACCTTCTGCATCTAAACAACAAGGAACAACTTTTCCATCGGATAAAATAGCTATTTGATCTTTTAAGGCATAGCAAAATCCTGTATTTCCTATTTTTTCATTGTTTAAAGAAGGCCAAATAAATTCTTCTTGTTTATTAATATATAATCGTTCTTTTAATTTTATATTCTGTTTTTCTTCTTCATATGAATAATACTGTTTTATTTTTTCTAAAAAAAGATGGTCTTTTGGCTTCATTTTTCCTTGGTTCATAATCCAAAAACGATATACAATATTCATGTAAGTTTCTTTTAAAAGATTTTCTACTACTACTATTATATTTTCTAATTCTTCTTTACTTTCTATGGAATGTAAAGATATGTTGAGTTGACGTATACAAGAATATTTTTTTAAAATTCCCTCTTTCTTTTTAAGTAAACTCCCATTGGTTGTAATATTAACTTTTATTTCATTTTTTTCACACAAAGAAAGAATTTCTTCAAATTTTGTATGAAGAAGGGGTTCTCCTTTTACATGAAGATAAACATATTCTGTATAAGGTTTTATCTGTTTTAAAACTCTTTCAAATTCCTTCACTGTCATCTCTTTTAAAGGACGATTTGTTTTGGAACAAAAAGAACAACTTTTATTACAAATATTTGTAATTTCAATATATACTTTTTTAAACTTTTTCATTTTTGACCTTTTAATTCAAAAAGAATATCACGAAGTTCCATTGCTCTTTCAAAATCGAGATTTTTGGCAGCTTTTTTCATTTCATCTTCAATATTTAAAAGTAAAACTTTCTTTTCTTTAGGGCTCATACTTGTCTTTTGTTTATCTTCGATGGCTTTATTGTTCGTAATTAATTCTCGTATTTCTTTTTTGATAGTAGTAGGAACAATTCCATGCTTTTCATTATATTCTTCTTGAATTTTCCTTCTTCTTTTAGTTTCTTCTATGGCAAAATTCATAGCATCGCTTATTTTATCTGCATACATAATAACTCTTCCATGTTCGTTTCGGGCAGCTCTTCCAATTGTTTGAATTAAACTTCTTTCACTTCTTAAGAATCCTTGTTTATCGGCATCCATAATAGCTATTAAACTTACTTCTGGTATATCTAATCCTTCTCTTAATAAGTTGATACCTACTACTGCATCGTAATTTCCAAGACGAAGATCCCTTATGATCTGCATTCTTTCTAAGGTTTTTATTTCACTGTGTAAGTAAGCTACTTTTATATTTAATTTTTTTAAATATTCTGTTAATTCTTCCGCCATACGTATTGTTAAGGTTGTAATTAAAATTCTTTCACCATTTGAAATGGTTGTATGAATTTGTTCTATTAAATCATCCATTTGATTTTCCGTTTTTTTGACTTCGATTGTAGGATCTAAAAGACCTGTTGGGCGGATAATTTGTTCTGCCATATCATGGTTGGAAGCTCCAAGTTCGTAATCTCCTGGAGTAGCGGAAACATAAATCGCATTTTTTATTTTTACTTCAAATTCTTCAAAAAATAAAGGTCGATTGTCTAAAGCACTAGGAAGACGAAATCCATAATTTACGAGGACTTCTTTTCGAGCTCTATCCCCATTATACATTCCTCGAACTTGGGGAATTGTTACATGGGATTCGTCTACAACTAAAAGAAAATCTTCTCCAAAAAAATCAATTAAAGTAGTAGGGGTTTCTCCTGCTTGTTTGAGCGCTAAATGGCGAGAATAATTTTCTACACCACGACAAATTCCTGTTTCCAGAAGCATTTCTATATCATAATTTGTACGTTCTTTTAAGCGTTGATACTCTAATAATTTATTATCGTTTTTGAATTTTTCAAGTTGTTGTTCTAATTCTTCCTGAATATTTTTCACGGCAATCTTTATTTTATCGTTGCTTGTTACAAAGTGACTTGCTGGAAATAAACTGATTGTTTTTTTACTTTTCAAAATAGCCCCAGTAACAAGATCATACTCACTGATCTTTTCGATTTCATCTCCAAAAAAATCTACGCGTATTCCTTTTCCATGATCGTTAATAGGCAGAATTTCTAAAAGATCTCCTTTGGCACGAAATGTTCCCCTTTTTAATTCGATATTATTTCTCTCATAAAGCATATCAACTAACTTTAACATAACTTCATCTCTTTCGATGGTATCTCCAACCGTTAAAGTTAACATTTTACTTTTATAATCTTCAATTTCTCCAATACCATAAATACAAGAAACAGAAGATACCACAATAACATCTTTATGATTCAATAAAGAAGCCGTCGCTGCATGACGCAATTCATCAATTTCGTCATTGATAGACGCATCTTTTTCTATGTAAGTATCAGAAGAAGCAACATAAGCTTCTGGTTGATAATAATCGTAATAACTAACAAAATATTCTACATGATTTTCTGGAAATAACTCTTTTAATTCCCCATAAAGTTGTCCTGCAAGGGTTTTATTATGCGCTAAAACTAATGTAGGTTTATTGACTTGTGTAATTACATTAGCAATCGTGAAGGTTTTTCCAGTTCCTGTTGCACCAAGAAGAACTTGGTGTTTTTTTCCTTCTTTAATTCCATTGACTAATTTTTCGATTGCCTTTGGTTGATCTCCACTTGGTTCATATTTTGATACTAATTTGAACATATTATTCCTCCTCATTACAACTACTATTAACCTGAAAATTCGTGTCCTAACTCGTTTTTCAAGTTCAAAAAATCTGACTTTTTTGCTTGGACACGAAGTCGGTCACAAATTTTATTTTCTAGACTAAATAATACAAGATAATATTAAACATCGTTTTCGTTATATAATTCTATCATTTCTAGTACATAAAAACAAGGCTGTCACTAAAATTGCTTTTTTTATGAGCAATTACGATAAATTTGTAACAGTGAGGGGGAATTGTACACTTTTTTTTACTGATTATAATAGACTATTTACATAAACATGATAAACTATTAATAGTTGAATTAGATTAGGTTCTATAAAAAAATATTTGAAACTATTTTATGTTGAAAGGAGTCTTAGTCTGAAAGTGATCTACATTTCATGGCTATGTGTGCCTTGAACGAAGTGAAAAAAATGGAGGTTTTTATGGAAGATATCGAAATAACAAAAAAGAAAGTCCTAGAAGATACGCTAGAATTTTATTCAATCGAAAAAATTGTTAGTACCTCTGAAAAAAAATTTTTAAAAATAATTTTAAAACCTAAACAATGTTATGGAAAAGAAAAAGAATATAAACTTGCTAAAAATAAATTTGAAAAATCACACATTGCAATTATGATTTATTCCATAAATAGTAAATCGATTAGAAAAGTTCTTGGTATAGTATCCGATGGAAAGTTTATTTCTAGCACTGATTCAGATTCAAGTGAAATGTGCAACTCAGTAATTGAAGCAAAAGAAAATGCTAAACCTTATTATATTCCAACAAAGCACTTATTTTTATAAGTAAATAAACATTAAATTTATGTTTATTTATCGTTTGCTTTATGTTCGTATTGGAATTATATTGTTTCTTTCATTTATTTATCTTTAATAATTATTTCTTATATTGCTTCAATACTTTTTGAATGCTTATAGTTCTGGAGCGAAAAATTAAAATTCTTACAATATCAAAAAGTGGTGTTAAATAAAGTGCCCATTTGGATATTCTATAAACCACCAATTTGTGGCATCTCTATCTACTTGTCCAATCAATATGTCAAAAATGAACATATTAACAATTTTTTGCATAACTTTACTAACTACATTTTGATAGTCTAGATTTCTATCATAATATTCTTCTAAAGTAATCCAAATATCTTCTAAATTATTTAGATATATATTGCATTTTGATATAAGACCTTTAAAACCACATACGCTTGCTAAGTTATAATTAACATGAGGAATAAATAAATCATCTGCTATCTCGCAAGCCACTAATTCATTATATGGACTTACTCTAAAAGGTTCTCGAGGATAATCATATTTATAAAAATATTCTATTTCATTATATTTAAAACTAATTGCGTATAGAGTTATTAATACTTTCAATATTAATCTTTTTATTATTTTTTAAAACCCCTACTAATTCCTCAAAACTTGCTATAGGTAGCAGTTCTAGTATCTAATCAAGATTTATATATCGTTTATCTCTATTGGCTGTTTCTAGAATCACTGATTTCATAATAGCTCTCCGATATCACTTGTTTTCTATTAAAATCTTATTATCTTCATTATTTATTTGCTCTTGTAAAATTTCTAGTTCTTTAATACCTTTATTATTCCTTAATATTTCCATTTGATTTCTAGCAGATTCATTCAGTTTTATTAATCTTTCTCTTTGATTCATACCTAGTTTAATAAATTCTGCATTTGAATTTTCTAAATTATTAAGTATTACTAAATGAAGTAAATCTGTATAATCTCTTATATTCCCTTCAATAGCTAATTCTGGATTTTCTTCTCTCCACTCTTTTGCAGTCATTCCAAATAGCGCAACATTTAAAACATCAGTTTCTTCTGCATATATGAATCTCTTTTGTTTTTCAGTTAATATAGGTACTATATAATTTTTAATGGCATCTGTATGAACTATATAATTCGCTTTAGCTAAAATTCGATTAGCATGCCATTCTATCTTTTCTTGATAAGCTTCATTTTTCTTTAATCGCTCAAATTCTGTAATTAAATATAATTTAAATTCAGGACTTAACCAACTTGCAAATTCAAAAGCTATATCAGGATGAGCAAAAGTACCACCATCATATCTTCCAGATTTTGAAATAACACCAATAGCATTAGTTTCTTTTATCCATTTTTGTGGGGACATTTTAAATCTATTACTACCAGCTTCACTTTTAAAGGTAGCGAATTCGCCCCCTTTAAAATTTTCATTATTTATACTTTCCCATAATCCTAAATAAGATATAACTTCTTTGCTTCTCATCCAATCTCTAATTGGAAGTCTTGGTTCTTCGCTATCCGCATACCGTGCTAAATCAGTTAAAGAAATATAATCTACATCTCCAACTCTCATTATTCCAACTTTATTATTGTTAACATCTAATTCTGTTTTAACTAAGTCCTTTTTCATGCATAAATATCCTTTCGTGTCTTTAAATACTTCTAATATATTTCAAATCGAATTTTATTACTTTTTCTCCAACATTATATGAGATGAATCAAAATCAAAATAAGTCACAAATTTATATTTTTTATTTAGTATTATTTTATCCGTATAATATTACTTTGTCCACAAATATTGAACTAAATAACATAAAAAAGCACTAAATAACACAAGTTTTAGATGTGTGGTCATAATAAGACACAAAATATTCTACATGATTTTCTGGAAATAACTCTTTTAATTCTCCATAAAGTTGTCCCGCAAGGGTTTTATTATGCACTAAAACTAATGTAGGTTTATTGACTTGTGTAATTATTAACAATCGTGAACGTTTTTCTGGTTCCTGTTGCACCAAGAAGAACTTAGTGTTTTTTTCCTCCTTTAATTCTATTGACTAATTTTTCGATTACCTTTGGTTGATCTTTACTTGGTCATATTTTGATACTAATTTAAACATTTTGTCCTCCTTGT
This sequence comes from uncultured Caryophanales bacterium, assembly GCA_947065955.1. Taxonomy (GTDB): domain Bacteria; phylum Bacillota_I; class Bacilli_A; order RF39; family UBA660; genus CAMSXY01. The sequence continues at coordinate 6,091 of CAMSXY010000004.1, forward strand.
TATGACTGCATTCGATCAGAATATTTGTGTTCTAACTAATTTTTCATGTTTCAAAATCTCTCTTTTTGCTTAAATACAAATGCCTGCAACAGATTTATTTAATAACACTAAAGGTTATACATCGATTTCTAATAATATATTTTAACATTTATTTTAAAACAAAACAAGGAATGCACTATACATTCCTATGATTCTAAATTTTCTTAGAATTTACTAAACAGTTTGTTCTTATTTTATTAATAAAAGAAAGTTTCTCATCTAACCTGAAATCTTTACTTTCAATTAAATAACTTTCAATTTTTTCTAGAAATTGTTCAAAAAGTTCTGTAAATGATAATTTTAGACTTAATAATACTTGCATTTTTTTGCCTAATTGCATTCCACATTGATAATACAGATTTTAATACGCCTTATAATTTATTATAACACATCACCTAAAAATTAAAAATATATCATATAAATTTATTGATTATTACACAATTTGTCTTACTAAAGTTCATAGATATGAACACTTACCACAATCGTATTGGTTCGTTTACTATTAACTAATTTTATTTAGTTCTTTTTATTATGATCGAAGAGTTTAATAGGGGACTATAAAGATAAAATTATCAGCAAAAAGGAGTTAATAAGCGGTAACAAGGGAAGTATAGAAGAATCATTTGAAATTAGTTATAACATGGATTTATGGGAAAAAAAGAAAAGATATTTTCAATTTTATTTTTTAATAAGAAAAAAGTTATAAGATTTAAAAATTTATGATTTATATTAACTTTTTTTGCATTAATTGGCATTTAAAAATACATAACACTAATATTCTTTTGATATATTTTGCTATGATTTGCTATTACTTATCTTTGTTTATTATTAATATCAGGAACTAAATTTTCAAACTCTTCTTCTGAAAATTTAAAATTATTTTCCTCCGCTATTTCATATGGAATAAAATCTTTTATCTTTTCAACGTTATAACCAAATTGAGCTTCTAATCCTCTGATGACAACAGGCTTATCCGTTTTCACGCTTATATAACCATATGTTTTTAGCGTGCTCTGGCTTATTCCAAGTAAAGGTTCTCCACTTTCAACCTTAATACCTACTGTAACATTGGTCTTTGTTTGGCTATCTATTTCTTTTAAATAACATAGTTCTTTTTCATTTTCACTTGAAATTAAATATAAATCACCTAAATCATAAAACATTCCATTATAATTTATCTGTGTATTATTGTATTTAACTTCTTTATAAAGAGCTGTACCTTTCACTGCTACTCCAAAAGTTAATGCTGATACAAGTGCTACACTAGCAAAAACTTTAATCACTTTTTCTTCCATTATTTAAACTCCTCCTTCAATTTATTAATAGCATCTTCCACTAAATATAAATGTTTATCTTCAATCGGCTCTAGATAAAGTTTGTCTTCTTTTTTTTTCATAATAGTATGCCTTAATATTTAATAAACCTTGTGCATTTTTAGAATTATTGGTCAATACAATAATTTTTGTATCAGCATTTGTTTGAAAGAAACAAACAACATCTCCCAGAACAACGCTTTTATTACTTTTTAAAACCATTTCCATATCTTCACCTCACTATTTATATTACCTTAATTTATTTTTTTTCAATAGACTCATTTTTTATTGGAATTCTTTTTCACTCAAAATAAATATCTTATTAGTTGATATTAAAAAATCTTTTTTATTCCTTTGATTTCTTATGAATTTTAACAAAAAAAGAGTATTAAACTCTTATAAATGATGGATATATTGTTTTTGCTCTTCTAAAGATAATTGATTATCTAATTTATTTAATACTCTATATAAATGGTTCTTTTCCCTTCCTGTCATAAACTCTTTTCCAGTTATGTTAAAAAGGGACATTAAATGATTTTTTATCTTAGAAGGAATTTTTTTATTATATTTTTTCAATATTTCTAATACTTCCGTTCGACTAGCTTTATTTACATCAAAACAATTTTTGTTCTTTTCTTTTATCATAGAATATAATATTCTTTCTGGAATAGAATTCTTTTGTGTATAAATAAATTTTTGATTTTTTATCCTTCTAAAATATTTTTCAAAAGATTTTTTTAAAGAACTTGTCATCGTTTGTTCATGAATTTTATAATATTCTTTTATCTCCTCATAAGAAAAAGTTTCTATTTTTTGAATACCATCCTTAAGTCTACAAAAAGATAACATATAATTCGATAACATTTTATTAATAACGATTGTCTCAAAAGGAACATTGAGTTCCTTTCGAATTTCTGGAATGCTTTTTCTTTTCATTGTGTCTATACCGAAATATAAACGAAACATTTGATCTGTGAGAGTTTGATCTCCATAAAAGGGCAGAAATTTATTATACCGATTTTCTTCATAAAATTGAAAATCAAAACTTGGTTTTTCTGGATGATGAATTCTATCAAAAAGTTTCATTTTTATCTGATCAAAAATACAAGTTATTTGATTTTTTGTAAAATTATACTTTTCTGATAAATCCTTATACGTCTTATTTTCTTTATAATAGTCTTCCATTAAAGGACGGTAACTCAAAGGAAAATATCGCAAATTTGGTAATACATCTATTTCATAGTTTATTATGCCTTCTATTTCACCGTTTTTATATTTTAAGATATCTAAAATCGATCTCATATATCCTCTTTTTATATTACTAACAGATTCTTCGTAGTTTTCACTTAACTCTTCTAATGTTTGTGTTTTAAATCCATAAAGTCCAAATAGATGGTAAATAATATCTCTTTCTTTTGGCGTTATTGGTAAATGGGGATCTTTTAATATTTCCATTAACTCTTTTTTTTCTATATAGAGTAATTCTGGTCTAAAAATTCCTATCTTTTTTCCTTTTAACTTTCTCATTCCAAAAGAAAAATTATATTGATATATGTTTTTATTTATATTCAATTTTTTATATATTTCAGATGGTTTTAAATGAAGACCTTCCTTATTGTAATCTGTTATAATTCCAAAAGAATAAGAAAGGATTTCTTTTTCTTTTGGTGATAAAACACTTTCTATAGAAGAACACATAAATTCCTCTTTAATATCTTCTTGATTTATTACAACATCTTTAATTTTATAGGAAAAATAAGTTTCTTTAAAGCGTGCTACAATTCGATTTACCTTAGAAAGGGGAATGTTAACTTTTAAAGCATTATCTTTATTTTCCATTCCAAAAATATATTTATTTTCTATTATCTGTTTTTCTATCTTTTCGAATTTTTCATTACTTTTTGAATAAAATTCCTCTAACATTTCTTTCGTATAATCCTCGAATAGAAGAAGTTGAAAACGATAACTATCCATTCTTTTTACATTTTCTGTAATGACATTCGAAATTTTCGTTAAAGATAAATTTGTTATTTTTTTTATTTCTTCGTAAGATTTCTTTTCAAGTATAAAAAGTTTTAATAGATTTCTTGCTTCTTCGGTGAACTGGAACCTAGGATCTTCTATATATTTTCTATATAAAGAAGGATCTATTTTTATCGTTTTATTTCGATTTGTATATAAATTCATAGCAAATTCTTTTGCATCTCTTAAAGAGGAAAGCATTTTTTCATAAGTTGTATGATACATAACAGCTAATTCTTGAACGCTTTTTTTCTCCTGGTTTATTCCATAATAATTATCCAATATTTCAATTCTTTTTTGACCTAATTTTTCTTTATCCGTTTTTTTTACTAATAAATATTCTTTTTCATCAAAATCGTTTTCTAAAATTCGATATATTCCATAATACATCTTTTCTAATCGATCCATTAAAACATTTTTCGTTTTTAACCACTCTCTTGTTGGACAATTTTTTAGAAATTTTTCGTTTGGATTTGAAGGAAAAAAGTAAGATTCTAAAATTCGTATTTGTTCTTCGGAAAAATATTTTTTATTGTTTATAAATGTATTATATAATTTTTCTGTTTTTATATTTTTTAAAGAGTATCTATTTCTAAAGATTTCAGCATTTATCTTTCGGTTTATATAAGAAGGAGAAAAAGGTTCAGGCGTTCTTTTTCTGTAATATTTGTCAATAATATTTTTTTCTTGTTGTGTTAAATTTTGGTAATTGTCTTTAAAGGTATTTTTTATTTCTTCGAGTGTAAAATAAAGGTATTACTTTTTAATGGATGATAAGCTATCCTTTTTTCTTTATCGATTAATTTTATTTCATATATATGGTTTCCAAATTCTTTAATACAACGACTCTTAAAATCCTTATATATTTTTGTATTACTTATTTGTTCTTTTATTATTTTATTGATATGACTTATTACTTTTTCCAACGTATCTTTGGATAGTCCAAAAGTTCCTTTTAAATCTTCTTCTGTATATTTGTATTTGTCTATCCATTTAAAATAAAATATTTTCTTTTCTAAAAGAGAAAGTTTATCTTTTACATATAAAAAAATATATATTATCTCTGGTTTTAGAGGCTCTTCTTTCAATTTGTAATAAAAATTTCCCTGTTTCTTTTTTTGACGTTCTACTTCTCTTTGGTATAAATCACTATTCTTTTTTATAAAAGGTTTTATTTTCTTTAAAGCTTTTTTCTCAAGTACTCGAATTGTTTCAGCAGATATACCTAATTGTCCTGCTATAGTTTTTAAAGTTTCTTGTTTATTAGAAATAATTCGATAATATATAATATAATACTCTTTTTCAGTTAAGAGACTTCTTATGATATTTATTAAATTAAAATTTTCTAAATTATCTAATAAATTATTATAATCATTATGTGGACTTGCAATTATATCTTCTAATTCAAGGCTATCTTCTTCGGGTCCAATCCCTTGATTTAGACTTACTGTATCATAATTTATTTTTTCTTTAAAAAAATGAAGAGTTTTATCCGATATTTTTAATTGTTCTTTAATATACGCATCGGAAGGCTCTCTATTATGTTTTTCTTGATATTCTTGTAATAACTTCTCATATTTTCTACTTAGAAATTCTATATCTTCTGGTTTTCGAATCGTAGGATCTTTTTCAATAATGGATCTTCGAATTGCACTATGGATCCATGGAGTTGCGTATGTTGAAAAAAGACTTTTTTCTGGATCATACGTTTCAATTGCCCGCATTAAACCAATACTTCCTTCTTGTATTAAATCAAAAAAGGTAAAAGATTTGGTCCCAGCTAAGTATTGTTTTGCTATAGAAACAACTAATCTTAAATTACTTTGAATCAGTTTTTGTCTGGCTTGAAGGTTTCCTTTTTTATACTCATAAGTAAGTTCTGTTACCTCCTTTTTAGATAATAGAGGAGAGTTTTCAAGCTCTTGAAAATATATTTTAGAAAATTCATCTGTGTTTATAAAATCTTTTTTTTCATCTATTACCATAAAACCACCTCAAAATTATATTTCATATGAATAACCTTTTAAGATAAAACTAACAAAAAACGCTTTTATCTATTTGTCTTTTTTAAGACTTTATTTTCAGCTAGTAAATCAAAATTTATTTTAAATACATCAACTTTTTTTTCTTTTATCAATTCTTTTTTAAACAGTAAATAATCTTGTAAATGAACAAATTTTTTCCTTACTATATTGTTGAAACTATTCATTTCTTCTCTAAAATTTTCTTTCGTTAATTGCAATTTTTTTCTTAATTCTTCTTCTGTATATACAAACCTATCAATAAATTTTAAATAAAATATTCTACACTGTAGTTGTGATAAATCTTCTTGTACATATAAAAATTTATATATGTTTTCAATTTCTAATGGAATTGTTTTTAAGTTATAATAGTCTGCTTTATAATATTCCCTTAGTTCAATTAACTTTTTTTTATACATATAACAGTCTTTTTCTACAAAAGGTTTTAACTTTTCTATTGCCTTATTTTGCCGAAGGCGAATTGCCTCATGAGTGACTCCTAGTTCTTTCGCTAATTCCTCTAATGTTTTCGTTTTATTTGCCAATACTCGAAAATACAAAATGTAATATTCTTTTTCGGTTAAAAAACTTCTTATGATATTTAAAAAGTCAAACTCATCAAACATTTCTAATACTTTGGAAATATCATCCTTAGGAGATCTTATACTATCACCTAAGGAAGGAGATTCCTGATCTTCTCTATACTCCATACTTAAAAAGGAAGAACGCATGTCTTTATTTTTTAAATAATCTAATGTGGCTTCCCCTATTTCTAATGTTTTTTGTATATAGGAATCGGAAGGATATTTTTGATGTTTCTCATAGTATTCCTTTATTAGGTTGTTATATCGTTTAATTACTAGGAATATATGTGATGGCACTTTAATTAATTTATCTTTTTCAGAAATTTTTCTTTTGATTCGATTTTGAATAGTATTTATTAAATAAGTAGAAAAATTACTTTTTATTGGATCATATTTTTCGATAGCGGTTATTAATATTATATTTCCTTCCTGTATTAAATCAAAAAAGGTAAAAGCACTCGTTTTTGCTAGATATCCTTTTACTGCTGAAACAACTAACATTAAATAACTTTGGATTAATTTCTGTCTTGCTTGAAAATTACCTTCTTTATATTCGCAAATAAGTTTTTCGGCTTCTTCTTGGGATAAAGAAGGATAATCTTTTACTTCCCTTATATATTGTTCCAAATCCTCACTATTGTATTTTTCTATAGAATTTATTTTTCCTTTCATATTTTCACCTCAAAATTGTATAAATTATACACTAAATTAAAAAGATTTTATTTTTTATTAATTTTTAAACTTATCTTGTTAATTTTTTCCTTTAAATTTTTATAATCGTCTTCGAAAAATGTAATTTCATTTTTCCGCAAGTTATCGAAAAAAGGAACTGTTTTGTTTATTCGTATTTTTTCAAACAAGAAAAAAGCATATTCTGGATCTTTATCAAAAATGTTTTCTAAATCTAAACTCACCAAAGCAGAAAAAAGATATAGTGCTGTTGTCGTGGGGGATTCTTTTAAAACATCTGCTAGAATTTCTCTATTTATATCTATAGGTAAATTTCTTTGTTTTAAATTTCTTTGGATATTTCCGATTAGAATTCGAGATCCTCGTTTTAAACTGTTTATTGATTGATTCATAAGAAAGAAATTATATAAAGCATTGCGCATTGATTTTACTTTATCTTCTTCTATTTTTTCTAAGGTTATTTTATCAATCCATTTTTGATCTTCTATATATTTCCATGATAGAAAATCAAAAAAAATTCCTTCAAGTTCTGTTAAATAAAAATGTGGTTTCTTCTTAGAACAGTTAGGATCATTCTTTAAAAAGATTCCATGAGCAATTTCATGATTTAATGTAATAAAATCATTAAGAGTATTCGTTAAAGAGATAAAAAAGTAAGGGCGATACGTTGGTGTAAAAGTGGCAATAGTCTCTCCAAAAATTTTCTTGTTTTTACTTTTTTGTAGATAGAGTAAATGATTGTTATGATTTGTGTATTCTAAAAACAATTTATGGTAAGTCTTGTTGGGTAATTTTTTATAAAATTCAGAGGACATTTCTATTAATTGTTGTTTAGATACTTTAAATAGGGGAAGTTTGTATTTTTTTTTGGAATCTTCAATCCTTTTAAAATCCTCTAATGTATCTAAAATCGATTTTTGAATAAAATTAGGAATAAGCATATATTCTCTGAAAGTTGTAAAAGGAAATAATCTTGTTGTATCTATATACTTAATAGACTTTAGAATAGGAAAAAAATATTTAAAATAAGTGAATCCTTTTTCAAGATTTTTTAATTCTTTACTTATGTATTTTAGTGTTTCTTTTTTCTCAATATCCTTATTTTGACTTAATAAGTTACTTATCCATTTCTCCGCCTCATCCATACTCCAATTACAGTTCATAAAATCCTCCTAAGCGAATTATACTATATCAATAATTTTTTTACAAAGCAAGACTTTAAAAAAAAAATATGAAAAAAATTTTCATATTTTTACTCAAATAAAATAATCTTCTAAATATTCAAAAATAGAATCCATTATTTCAAATGTTTTCTTTTTTCTTTCCTCGCGTGTTAATCTTGTATTATGTAGAACATTACACATTATAACTATAATTCTTTGTTTTTCAAAATCAATCGTAAACATAGGTCCTGTATAACCACTAAAGGTAATCGCACCCATACTTGCACTATTTGGTACATCATTTAATTTTTTTATTTCATTTTTGTATCTTGTTCCCATATTATTATAAGTTTTTGGAAGTTCAATATCTATTTTTTGGGTTACTATCTCTTCATACATTACATTAATATCTTGCTCTTTTACAAGTTGTTTTAGTCTTTGATAATTTTCATAATTTGTATCCCTATGGTTTAACATAAAATGAATTGTCTCTTTTTTTAATAAGGTATTATCTAAGAAGGTTTTTAAAAATTTTAATAAATCTTTTCCATTTGTAAATAGCGAGGCATGACCTGTTGTAATACCTAGCTTTTTGGCAATTCTTCCTTTGGTATCATGAATATCACCAGGAAATAGATTATCTATTGTTTTTTCTTTTAAATGTTCATAATTATTTGAAGCACAATTTTCGGATTTGGGATCAAATGTAGTATTATCTAAATTTAATTTTTTTATAATTTTCTCTATACAAATTTCTTTAAAAGATTTTCTATATAGTTTTTCAAGAAGAGTTGATAAAATTATATAGTGGGTATCTACATAAGTAGGAATTTTCTCTTTTACATAGGCAGAATAAAGAATTTCATAAAATTCTTCTTTTGTTTTGGCATCTCCTAAATATCCATTTGTCCAAATATTTTGATTATGACTTAATAAGTCCAATATGGTAATATCCTTCAAATAAGTAAAATGTTCATCTATCTCATAAATAGTTTGCCTGAGATCTAATTTTTTTTCTTCATAAGCCATATAAACTAAAGTAGCTGTAAAGACTTTTGTAAGAGACGCTATATCATATACGGTTTTAGAAGTAATTTTTATCTTCTCTGGAATAAGAGATTGATTCCCCATGATATATTCCATTTGCTTTCCTTTTTCATATATTTCTATGACATATCCTGGAGAATGCTCTTTTAAATACTTATAAATGTTCATGGACAATTTATCCCATTCTTTCTTTTTATAACAGAACTTTTTTAACATTATTATAATTTTTTTGATTTTCTATAAGGAAATTCAATATTTAATTCTTCTATATCCTTGGTTAAATAGGCTTCTTTTTTTTCTAATATATTTTTTAAATAATTTCCTTTGAAATATGTATTTTCTCCTTTTTCTAAAGAGCATTTATAAAAAGGCTCCCCATATTTTTTTGCATTTTGTTCTGTCAATAAAATATATCCATCTGCCATTAATTTTTTCGCAAATTTTTTATCTTTTACAAAATAACCTGGAGCAGGGAAGTGTGGTAAATCAAATGCTTCTTTTGTAAAATACATTCCTTCATTACATCTTATTGTTGTAAAAAATTGTCTATAAGTTACATCAATTAAGTAAGACTTTAAAACAATAGTCCCTAGTAAAACAGGGAATGTCACTGTTCCAAAAGCATGATCATAAGGATATAGGAAACTGGTATGTGTTGTATTTTTAGTAACACTTAAACCTATTTTTTCAAAAGGCATTATTGTTAAAAGTTGTCCTAATTCACAATAACCATTTAATGAATTATTTGCAATAAAAACTCCCAGCTTTTCTATATTCAAGCGGGCATTGTTTATACTCCAATCCAATAATAAATAGACTTCTTCTTGGGTAAAATAACGATGCTTTTCAAAATGAAAAAGTGCTTCTTTTACCTTTTCTATATCGACTTTCTTTATAATGGGAGGCTGATTAATAAGAAAACTAGTACTTTCATTACACAAATAGGTGTTATATACCTCTTCTAAAGGAAAATTAGAATCCTTTATTTCATTCCATACATTTTCCCATAAAATAGACAATATTTTATGTTTTTCTTGGTTTGGAATATTTTGGTATCCAACAAAATTTATTTTCTGTAATAGTATTTCTAATTTTTCCATAAAAACCCCCTAAAATTTTATCTTTTCTTGCCATTTTGTAAAGTCGGTTCAATTATTCTTCCATAAGCTGTTAAAGATAATCTTAATTCCATAAGTTTTAATAGAATTGCTTGTTTAGGTAACTGATATTCTTTACTCATTTGCTCTATGATAGTAGAATCTGAAAACTTTTGTTGTTTCATTTGTTCCACTCTCTCATTAAAACCTTTTGTGTCAGGAATGATAAAAGTATTAGCGATAATCTGTCTTTTCATTTGAGAGTACATTTTAATTTCTTCTAATAAACTCTTTATATAATTAAAAGATTTTAAAAACTGTTCAAAACTTATATAGCCACTTTTAAAAAGGTTATAATCGCTTATTGTAAAACGAAAACTTTTATCTAACAGCCTTTTGTAAATACTCTTTTTTAAAAGTTCTTTTTCATTATCTAATCCACCATTAATTTCTTCTAATAATAAATATCCTAAATCTATTAATTTTTGATATTCTTCTTCATCCACTTTAAAACCCATAAATTCCTCCTAAAAAAAACTATACTTTTTATTAGTATAGCATTTTTTTCTTTTCTTTTAAATATTATTTATCAATCTTTATATTTATTTGATAGAAATTTTCAAAATCAATTTCATCTGTATCAACTTTATATCCCATATTTTCTAATTCTTTTACAAAATCTCTTAATTTATTAGTTACTCGTTTAATATCAAATTGAGTTACTACTCGTATATCATAATCTTCACTTTCTAATGGCATACTATCTTTTTCTATAATATGATTATTTAATTCCATTTCGGGAGTCTCTAATTTTTCAATAAAATCAGGGATCGAATAGGTAGGAGCGGATGGTATTTCTTCTTTTTCTTCTATTTCATTTTTTTCTACGATAGGTTCTTCTGATAAATTGGTATTTGGAGCATCTAAAATTGTTTGTTCAAAAATAGATGGAGTAGGGGTAGTTGCAGAAGTGGATTCTGGACTTTCAAAAAGGTTTTGATTATTTGGCGGAAAAATCCAAGTATTGGAAGGTGTTGCTGAAGAAGATTCTTCTATTTCTATTGTTTCCTCCTTCTTATCTACTGTATTATTTTGATTAAAAAAGCTATCAAAATCGAAATTAAATTCATTATTTGGTCTTTTTTCAGTAGGTTCCTCTATAGAACTTGGAGTAGAGGGGATTCCAAAATTAAAAAATTTGCTTTCTTGAGAAATTCCATTAGGAATAAAAGATTCTATTTCTTCTTTCTTTTCTTCTACAGGAGTATTTTCTAAATTATCATTAGGTTGTGAAATCGGTTGTATACTTGGTTGCACACTTGGTGAAACATTTGTTTCCACAGGAACATTCTCCTTTAGAATGTCTGGTTCCTCTTTTGAAACTGTACTATCAATTGGTTTAAAAATCGGAATATCTTTTGCTTCCTCTGCAATGCGATCAATATCCATAAATCCAGGATTGATTGTATTTTCGGATTGTTTTATTTCTAAAGGTTCTAAACCAATAGGTTCTTCCTTTTTTGTCATATTCCAAGTAGATACTGGCTCTGGAATAGAATTTTCCACAGTATCTTTTACGTCTTCTTGTATATTTATCTCAGGGATAGAGATTCTTTCCATGTTTTCTTTAGGTTCATTTGTATCTTCCAAGTTAAGAAATTGTATTTCATCGGACGCATCTTTTTGAAACATATTTTCTTTTTCTTCTGTAGACATATTTTTTAATTTATCAATTTCTTCATCGGCTTTACGAACAGTTAAACGTTCCTTTATAATTTTTCCTAACATATTTTTTTGGTCCTCCATGGAATCTAGTTTTAATAAAGATCTTGCATGTCTTTCTGAAATACTTCCCTCTAATAAAGCTTCTTGTACATCATCGTGTAAATTTAGAAGTCTTAATTTATTAGCTATAGAGGATTGTGATTTTCCCAATTTCTCAGCTAATTGTTCTTGGGTTAAATATCCCATATCTAATATTTTTCGATAAGATATAGCTTCTTCAATGGGTGTTAAATTTTGTCTTTGTACATTTTCAATCAGTGCAACCTCTGCACTTTCCTTATCATTTAAATCTGTAACAATAACAGGAATTGTTTGTTTTCCAGCCATGGAACTCGCTTTATAACGTCGCTCTCCTGCAATAATTTCGAATTTGTCTCCAAGAGGTCGAACAACTATAGGTTGAATAACACCATGTTCTTTTATTGATTGCGCCAATTCATGGATCGCTGTATCATCAAATTTGATTCGTGGTTGGAAGCGATTAGGTAACACATCCTCCATTTTTAATATCTGAATTTTCTTTTCCTCGTTCATATTTTCCTCCATTTATTCTTTGTTATCATCATACTATAAAATGGGAAATAATGCAAGAATATTTTGGGAAATAAAAAAAGAATCTTGAAAGATCCTTTTATAAGGGATGTTTTTTTATCTCTGCAAATCTTCTTGGGTATTTTTTATTACAATTTTTTTGTTTCTTAATTAAAAGGAGAGTCCTTTGTCCTTGATTTTTTGGTAAGGGGAAGGAGTCCATTTTTAAAATTTCGGATTCTAATTGTTTTAAAGCATTTTGACTTTGAAGAAGTTCTTCTTCCACATTAGCTTTCATCGCCAAAAAAAATTTCCCAACTTTTACCATAGGCATAGCATATTCTATTAATACATTAAGGGGAGCTACTGCCCTTGCAACGACTAAATCAAATCGGTTGATATTTTGACGACTAAATTCTTCAATTCGAAAAGAAATTGCCTCTATTTCTTTTAAATTTAACTCCTGAATTACTTTATTTAAAAAGGTAACTCGTTTTTGTAAAGAATCTATAAGGGTAATCTTTAAATTGGGAAATAATATTTTTAAAACAATTCCTGGAAATCCTGCTCCGGATCCTATATCACAAAGTGTTTTTTCTTGTGTTAGATCAATTGTATGATTTATTGTTGCACTATCATAAAAATGTTTTAAATATACTTGTTGTTTTTCTGTAATGGCAGTTAAATTGATTTTTTCATTTTCTTCCATCAATATCTCATAGTATTGCTCTAATTGTTTTTCTTTTTCCTCTGTAAGCTCTATAGAAAGTTCTTTTAATGCAAGGATAAATTCTTCTTTATTCATGAATGTGCTCCTTTTTTAAATAAACCATTAAAACCGATATGTCCGCAGGATTTACTCCACTAATTCGAAGAGCTTGTCCAACGGAAGTAGGGCGGATTTCTTTTAACTTTTGTTTTGCTTCACTGGCTAAATTATGGATTTTATCGTAATCAAAATTTTCAGGAATCTTTTTATTATCCAAATCATTTAGTTTCGAAGCTTCCTTCATTGTTTTTTTGATATACCCTTCATATTTTATATAAATTTCTACTTGTTGAAACACATCTTCACTATAATTTAAAGGAAAGAAATGCTTTATATGTTCTATAGTGATTTCGGTTCTTTTTAAAAGATCGTATAAAGAGATTCCATCTTTTAAAGGTGTGGATGGTATATTTTTTAAATATTCATTAACCTCTTTTATAGGGGTTATCTTATTTTCTTTTAATTCTTCTAATAACTTATTCATTTGTTCTTTTTTCTGAATAAATTTTTGATAACGACCTTCATCAATTAAACCTACCTGGTATCCATATTCCCTTAAACGGAAATCAGCATTATCACTTCGGAGAAGTAAGCGGTATTCGGCTCGACTTGTAAGAAGTCGATAGGGATCTTTTATTCCTTTTGTTACTAAATCATCAATTAATACACCTATGTAAGCTTCATTTCTTTTTAAAATAAAAGGTTCTTTATTTTGTAGTTTTAAAGAAGCGTTGATTCCTGCTAGTAATCCTTGACAAGCAGCTTCTTCATAACCACTAGTTCCATTGATTTGTCCTGCTGTATATAAATTTTCGACAATTTTGGTTTCCAAAGTTTGTTTTAACTGTGTAGGATCCACTGCATCATACTCAATAGCATAAGCGTATTTCAATATTTTAGCATTTTCTAACCCCTTTAAACTATGAACCATTTTTTCTTGAACATCATAGGGCATACTTGTAGAAAATCCTTGAAGATAAATATCATCGTAATAAATACTTTCGGGTTCTAAAAAAAGTTGATGTCTTTCTTTATCTTTAAATCGAACTACTTTATCCTCGATAGATGGGCAATATCTAGGACCTACTCCCTGAATATCGTCTAAACCTCCATACATACTTGACTTGTGTAGATTTTCTAAGATAATTTTATGTGTTTCTTCTGTTGTATAAATTAAATGGCAAGGGACTTGATCTTCTATTTTATAAAGAGGGGGGGTATCAAAACTAAAAGTATGATATTTTAAATCACCAGGTTCCAATTGTGCTTTTTCAAAATCAATGGTACTTTTATCTATTCTTTGTGGGGTTCCTGTTTTTAAACGGATAATTTTAAAACCTAACTTTTCTAAATTTTCACTTAAATAATTGCTAGGTCTTTCCCCATGCGGACCTTTTCTTGTTCGAGTATCTCCAATTAAAATATCCGCCTTTAAATAGGTTCCTGTTGTTAAAATTACACTTTTTGCTTCTATTTTTTCTTCATTTTCTAATATTACACCTTTTATTTTATTATTTTCTATCCATAAATTTTCTACAAGTGCTTCTTTTATGTCTAAATTTTCTTGCTTATATAATGTTTTTCTCATATTTTCAGGATAGACAATTTTGTCAGCTTGGGCTCTTAAGGATTGTACAGCAGGTCCTTTGGCACTATTTAACATTTTGATCTGCAAAAGACTTTTATCTGCATTGATTCCCATTTCTCCCCCTAGGGCATCAATTTCTCTAACAACAATTCCTTTCGCACTTCCACCAATCGATGGATTACAAGGCATGTCTGCTATATTTTTAATATTTCCTGTAAGAAGTAAAGTTTTATTCCCAAGTCTAGAAGTAGCCAGACAAGCCTCACATCCCGCGTGTCCGCCTCCAACGACGATAATATCATACTTCATTTATAACACCTCTTTTTTATTATATCTTTTTCTAGGTTTTCTTTTTTATTGTTAAAAAAGGATTTACTATTTTTATTTTCCTATACAAAATTGGGAAAATAATTGATCTAATAATTCCTCATCATAGGTTTCTCCTGTAATTTCCCCTAATTTATTCCAAATGTTTTTAAGATCAATTTCTACCATATCAATAGGTAAATTTTGATGGATTGCTTCTTTTATATCTAAAATACTGGAAAGACATTCTTTTAATAAAGCAATACCTCTTGCATTCGTTAAGTAATTTAAGTCCTTTGACTCTAATTTTTCTAAAGAAAATAATTCTTTAATTTTCTTTTTTATCTCTGAAATACCAGTCCCTTTTTCTGCGCTAATATAAATCATTTCTTCCTTATCTACTTTGTTTAAAGCAGGATTTATATCGACCTTATTCATAATTAAAATATGATTTTTAGTTTTTATTTTATCGATTAACTCTAACTCTTCTTTGGATATAGGTTTTGTGTTGTCTAGAACCAATAAGATTAAATCGGATTTTTCTATCCATTTTAAACTTTTTTCAACTCCCATTTTTTCTACAAGATCCTCTGTTTCACGAATTCCTGCAGTATCCATAATATTTAAAAGAACTCCACCTACTTGGATAGTTCCTTCTATGATATCTCTAGTCGTTCCAGGAATATTGGTTACAATCGCTTTTTCTTCTTCTAATAATTGGTTCAAAAGTGTACTTTTCCCGACATTGGGTTTTCCTATAATAAGGGTTTGAATTCCATCTTTAATTCGGGTTCCATCTTTACTTTCTTCTATTAACCTATGAATTTCTTCTTCTATTTCTTTTATATTATATTTTATATCTTGATTTGTTATCTCTAAATTATCTTTATATTCTGGAAAATCAATATTTACTTCAATCGCTGCTAATAATTCTTTTATCTTTTGTCGAATATTTTTTATTTTTAAAGAAACTCTACCAGAAAGAGCATTCATAGATAATTCCAATGCTTTTTCACTTTTTGCTTGAATCATATCCATTACACTTTCGGCTTCTAAAAGATCGATTCTTCCATTTAAAAAAGCTCTTTTGGTAAACTCTCCTGGTTCGGCAAGTCTTGCTCCTGCTCTTATAATAATTTCTAATACTTTTTGTGTAACAGCAATTCCACCATGGGTATTGATTTCTACAGTATCTTCGGTTGTAAATGTTTTGGGAGCTCGCATTACACTGACCAATACCTCATCCATTATTTTTCCTTGATCTAAAATATGGCCATAATGGACAGTATGGGAATCTACTTGTGTAAGATCTTTTCCTTTAAAAACAGAATTTACTGTGGAAATCGCCTGTTTTCCACTTACCCGAATAATAGAAATGGCTCCAATTCCCATAGCGGTTGCGATAGCTACAATTGTATCATTCATATTCTTTTCCTCGCATTCCTATATATTTTTTTAATTTAGTAGGGTGTGAAAAGATTTCCATAGACACCCATTTATCGACAAAAGTCACAATCCAAGCTTCCATATAAACAGGAGGTGTTGGATTTAATGGGAACATATGTCTTAAAATTATATCGTTTACTTTTTCATCTACAAAAGAACCAAAGTATTTCTTGGCATTTATACTGGCTTCTTTTGCATGAACAAACCCATGTTGTTTAAAAAAACTTTTTTTAATATATTCTTTTTGCCAATCCTTATAGTAAAAATCATGCAATAAACCACCAATGGCTGTTTTTTGATAG
>CAMSXY010000005.1 GCA_947065955.1 uncultured Caryophanales bacterium
ACAGCAAGGATTTGGAACTGCAGCAGGAAGTACAAGTGCAACGGTAGCTCAAAATACTAGTATGTCTTTAAATAACACAACTACAGGAGGAATGTATTACGCATTAAACTCTAGAGTGCTTACATGGAACTTTAATAAGAATACAGTAAGTGCGATTAGTAAAACCAGTGCTTCTTGTACTATTTGGAGTACAAGTGGAAGCTGTACAATAACAACGCCAACCATAACACCTCAAGCAAACTTTACACAGCAAGGATTTGGAACTGCAGCAGGAAGTACAAGTGCAACGGTAGCTCAAAATGCTAGTATGACTTTAAATAATACAACTACAGGAGGAACATATTATGCGCTTAATTCTAGAAGATTAACTTGGAACTTTAATAAAGGAAGTGTATCCAGCATTTCGAAAACAACGGATGGATGTACGATTTGGTCAACAGGAGCAACTTGTACCATTAGTGCACCAACCATAACCCCTGTAAGTGGATACACAGGAAATGGTTTTGGAACAACAAGTACTGCAACATCTGCAACCATAGCAGCCTCTGGAACCATTACATTATCGAATACCTCGAATGGAGGAACGTATTATGGACTCCAAAAGAAAACAATTACGATTACTTATAATGGAAATGGAGCAACGAGTGGCTCAACAGCAAGTCAGTCCTGTACGATGTATAATGCAAATACAACTTGTGCCATTACAGTAAATAGTAATGGATTTACGAGAACGAATTATAATTTCCAAGGATTTGGAACAGGAACAACAACTGTAAGTCATAACGCAGGAACAAGTTATAGTTTTTCAAATAATACAACTCTTTATGCTATTTGGAAATTAAAAGGAACCTCAATTAGTGATATAATTAGTGATGTAATGAATAGTTCTCCTGATAGCATAGTAATAGATTCAGATGGAAATAAAAGATATACAGGGGGAAGTCCTAATAATTATGTGTCCTTTAATGGGGAAAAATGGAGAATTATTGGACTGTTTGGGGATAAGATGAAGATAACAAAGGAAGGAAGCTACCACACAATGAGGAATGATGTTTGGAATAATGTGGCATCAAATGATTGGCCAAAAAGTAGTTTATATAACCATTTGAATACGACGTACTATAATAGTATAAATGAAACATATAGGAATATGATAGCAAACGGGGAATGGCAAGTTGGAATGCCTGACGATTATACAATAACAGCTTCCGAAATGTACGAATATGAAAAAAAGAAAGTAGTAACAGGGTATGTCGGACTACTGAATGCTGCTGATTATGGTTATGCAAGTAAGTGTTATAAGACTCATTTGTTAAGTCAATATGGCCTTTCGTTTTGTATAGACTCAGGATGGTTGAATTTTGGGGGAAATCGTATACGTCAATGGTTAATTACTCCTTTTGCTGGAGAATTCAAAGCTTTATACGTAGATTCAGATTACCTTAGCTTCGGGAGTGTTACTGTGTCTGCTTACTGTAGACCTGTCATGTATTTAAAACCCAATGTATATATAAAAAGTGGAACAGGAACATATTTAGATCCTTTTATATTAATTCTGGACTAAAGATTAATTTTTGATTTAATGGTATTGAGATAAATAAAAATACTCTGAAATTTAATAAAATTTTAGAGTTTTAGGCTGTTGATAAATAGAATCAACAGTTTTTCTTTTGAAAAAAAATTTAGTATTATAAATATGTGAGAAAAATGATTTTAATTTTAACAAAAAAATCATTATCAATTATTTTTAAATTTATAGATTGAAAAATAATATTTTTTTCTTTTTTTCAATAGTTTACATGATATTTTATAATATTATATTTTAGTTGATTTTTCAAAATTTTATAGATATAATAAGAATATATAAAATAAAAACTATCATAATAGAAGTAGGAGAGTAACTTATGAAAAAAAGAAAAAATGGTTTTACTTTAATAGAACTTTTGGCTGTTATTGTAATACTAGCTGTCATTGCACTAATTAGTACCCCCATAATTATGAACATTATTGAAGAATCTAGAAAAGGTGCTTTCAAATCAAGCGTTCAAAGTATATTTAGTGCTTATGAAACGTATGAACTTAAAAACAATTTTGAAGTAGAGGGTAAAGTGGATATTCTTGATTTACCTTTAACGCATAAAGAAAATTTTGTATCTGGAAAAGTGTATAAAGATGGAAGTACTATAAAAATTGAAAATGTAAGTAATGGAGCCTATTGTGCAAGTGGTACTTTAGAAGAGTTACAAATTACAGATGGCGAGTGCAAGCCACCAATGCCTACCTTGGCTGAAAAAATAAGCTCTTTGTTAGGAACTATTGATACTGTTATAGCAGCGGATCCAGACCAAAATATAAGATATGCAGGAAATACAAATTATGTAGATAATTATATATCCTTTAATAATGAAGTCTGGAGAATTATAGGGGTTTTTGATGGAAAAGTAAAAATTATTCGAAATGAGCCTATTACAGAAATGAAATGGAATGAAGAAGAAAAAAGCGATTGGGCAAGTAGTAGTTTATATAATTACTTAAATACAGAATACTATAATAGTATAGATTCAACATATAAAAATATGGTTGAAAATGCAACATGGAGAACAGGTGGATGGGAAAAAGTAAGTGTAATGCCTCAAGAAATTTATGAATATGAAGGTACACAACCTGGTATTTTTTCTACCTCTCCAATAACGACAGGTTACGTAGGACTTATGAGTGCATCCGATTTTGGTTATGCGAGTAGTGGATGTTATATAGGAAAGCAGCACACATTAGCCTTTTATGATAATGATACATGTAGAATAACAAATTGGATGAGAGATTACAGTGGATGGACGCTTACAATAATATCGCATGCTACAGCTAGCGGTTTTGTTGTCGGTGGAACAGGAAAGCTTATTGATCTTTATTTAACCATTACCTCTGAAATACGTCCAAGTATATATTTGAAAAAAGGTGTCTATGTAACGGGTGGAACAGGAACGAGTAGTGATCCATATACTATTGTCATGGATTAATCAAATAGTAGAAAAATTACAGTTAGTAGCTTTATCATATATTTAAAAATAAGTTTATGAAAAACACTCTAAATCTTACTAAAAGAGTAGAGTGTTTTTTTGTAGTAAAAAAGAAATTGCAAGATAATAAGAGTTATCTTAAAAAAAATGTCGATGAAACCTTCTTCTAGAAAAAAATTCTCCCACATATTTTTTTGTAGGAGGATACTTATGGAAAAAAATGGTCTTACAAGTAAAGAAGTTATCGAAAAAAGAGAAAAATATGGCAGTAATATGTTATCAAAAGTAAAAAAACAAACCTTCTTAAAATTACTATTATCATCTCTTGGAGATCCTATTATTCGAATTCTTCTTATTGCACTAGGAATCAAAATGGTGTTTTTAATGAAGGATTTTGATTGGTATGAAACAATTGGAATTGTAATCGCAATCTTTCTAGCTTCTTTTATATCTTCTATCTCAGAGTACGGAAGCGAGAAAGCTTTTGAAAAATTACAAGAAGAGTCTTCAAAAATTAAATGCAGGGTAAAAAGAGATCAAACAATAACCGAAATTCCTATTGATGATGTTGTCAAAGACGATATTGTTCTTTTAGAATCAGGAGATCGGATTCCAGCAGATGGTATTTTGATAGAAGGTTCTATCAGTGTAGATGAGTCCTCCTTAAATGGAGAATCAAAAGAGAAAAACAAAACGAAGATATTAGGCTCTATTGGAGATGAAAATCGTGTTTATCGAGGAAGCGTTGTTTGTTCAGGAAGAGCCTTTTTACTTGTCACAGAAGTCGGGGATCAAACCATTTATGGAAAACTTGCTACAGAAATTCAAGAAGAATCCGACGAAAGTCCTTTAAAAATACGTCTTCGTCATTTAGCCGGAATTATCAGTAAAATTGGTTATATTGGGGCTATTTTAGTGTCCTTTTCATACTTATTTTCCGTTATTGTAATTGAAAATCATTTTCAATGGAATGCTATAGTACAAACGGTTTCAAACTTTCCTCTTATGGCCGGCCATATTTTATATGCATTAACGTTAACAGTAACAGTAATTGTAGTTGCCGTTCCAGAAGGGTTACCCATGATGATAACACTAGTCCTATCGTCCAATATGAAACGTATGTTAAAAAATAATGTCCTAGTTCGAAAATTAGTTGGGATAGAAACAGCAGGAAGTTTAAATATATTGTTTACGGATAAAACAGGAACTCTTACGAAAGGAAAATTGGAAGTCGTTGATTTTATGAGTGGAGATAAAGAATACGTAAGTGCTCCAGCAATAGCTGAAAACAAAAACTTCTATAATCTTGTAAAATTGTCACTTGTTTACAATAATGCTAGTAATTATGATGAAAATAATATACCAATCGGCGGTAATATAACGGATAAATCATTACTTTTATTTATGAAAGATAAATCACCTATTTTGTGTAAAAAAATATCTACCATTCCGTTTGATAGTAAAAAAAAGTATATGATTACCACTATTGAATATCAAAATGAGCAAATAAATTTTATAAAAGGTGCTCCAGAATTATTAATTGATCAATGTATTGAATATTACGATGAAAATGGAAAAAGAAAAGTTTTCCGAGAAAAAGATAAAATAAAACAAGCTATTTCGAACGCAACAAATTCAGGAATACGTGTTCTTGCCTTTGCAACAAGTAAACAGTATAATCCAGAAAACTTGCAAAATTTAACCTTTGTTGGGATTGTATTTATTAAAGATGAGGTTCGAAAAGAAGCTATTGAGGGAATAAAATTAGTAAAAAATGCCCATATTCGTACTGTTATGATTACAGGAGATAATGAAAAAACAGCACGAGCTATAGGAAGAGAAATAGGCCTTATAAAAAATGAACAAGATCTTGTCATGACCTCAGAGGAATTAAACCGAAAAACCGATGAAGAAATAAAGCAACTGATACCTCATTTAAAAATTGTTGCTAGAAGTCTTCCACAAGATAAAAGTCGTTTAGTTCGATTAAGTAAAGAAATGGGACTTGTTGTTGGAATGACGGGGGATGGGGTCAATGATGCACCAGCACTAAAAAAAGCCGATGTTGGTTTTGCGATGGGAAGTGGAACAGAAATTGCTAAGGAAGCAAGCGATATTGTAATTTTAGACGATAACTTTCTTTCTATTACAAAAGCTATTTTATTTGGAAGAACAATTTTCAAAAGTATTCGAAAATTTATTATATTTCAATTAACAGTTAATTTTTGTGCTATCACTCTTTCTATTATAGGGCCTTTTATTGGCGTAGAAACCCCAGTTACAGTTATTCAAATGTTATGGATTAATATGGTAATGGACACCTTAGCAGGAATTGCCTTTGCCTATGAACCTCCTTTAATCGAATATATGGATGAATTTCCAAAAAAGAAAGAAGAACCAATTATTAATCGCTACATGTTTGATCAAATAATTTGGACAGGAATTTATTCCACTTTACTTTGTATTTTATTTTTAAAAGTACCTTTTTTTCACCAATTATTTCGAGAGGGAGAAAATGATAAATATCTAATGACTGCCTTTTTTGGACTTTTTATCTTTCTAGGAATCTTTAATTGCTTTAATGCACGAACCCATCGATTAAATCTGTTTGCCTACCTTTATAAAAATCGAGTATTTATTATTGTAATTTTGTTTGTGTTAATTGTACAAGTGATACTAATTTATTATGGAGGAGAAATTTTCAGAACCTTTGGGCTAACTTTTAAAGAATTTGAAAGTATGTTTTTTCTAGCCTTTAGCGTTGTACCCATCGATTGGATTCGAAAGGTCTTTTTAAGAAAAAAGGGAATCATCGGAGGGGTATAATAAATTCTTTTAGTTGAAAAAAACACCTAAATATGCTATAATTGCAAAGAGGTGTATGGTGTGAAGAATACAAAGGGAATGTTTTGGATCTTAGGAACAATTGCAATCTGTCTTCTTTTTCTTGTCGCACTTTTCTGCTTAGGAAAACGTCAAAGTACAAAAGAGGATCAAATAGAAGATAAAAAAGAATTACAAACCAATACCAAAAAGGAAATACCCAAAGAAAGCGATCTAGCAAAAGCAAAATTTGAAATAGGAAGCGAAATTCTCTATCAAGATGGTTATTTCCTTGTACAAAGTCCGACTGTACAGTTTTTGTATACAGAAAACGGACAAAAGCTTGAGCAAACAGACGCTACAATAGAAATTTTATACGATCAATATTATATATTAAAAAAGGATGGAGAGGCTATACTTAAGAGAAATGGAAAAGAAATCGCTCCCATAAATGATACATTTACTTTACATAAAGATACAGAAAAATCTTTATATGTAGCTTCTTCTTCTTTGAAATTAGACGATACTTTTGCAGTTTCCATAAATGAAAATGATTGTAAAACCTGCTTCTCTATAATTTACGATTATAAAACAGGTGAGAGTCGAAAAGAATTTCAAGGAGAACTTTTAAAAATTGAATTTCCTTCTAAAAAGGATACCTATTATGCAGTACGAAACAAAAATATTACTCTTTTAAAAAATACCTTAGAAGAACTGGGAACTTATAGCGATATCCAACTCGAAAAAAAGGATACCAATTATCAAAATATATCGGATGAATACTTTCTTGTATCTAAAAATAATAAGTGGGGATTAATAGATACAGAAGGAAGTGAAAAAATTCCTACGGTCTATGAATCCTTACAGTATAAAACCAATAAAAAAGATTGGGTAGTTGCTAAAAAAAGTGGAAAATATGGGGTAATCGATGTAGATAACGAAATAATTTTCCCTTTCTCTTATACAAGAGTTGAAATATTTACCCATTATCTTCTTTTGCAAGATCCAAAGAAAATCCAAATTTTGGATTTAGAAAAAAATGTAATTTATGAAAAAGAAACAGAAGAATCTTTATCAATTGTAGAGACAAAGGATAATCTTATTTTGGAGTGGAATAAGGAAAAAGAATCTTTAGATGAAAAAAGAGTAACCTTTATTTACGAAAACAAAGAAGTAAAAGAAATTGAAGGTGTTTCAATTCATTACGATACAACTATGTTAAATTATTTTATAGTTCCAAAAATTTCATCCAGTGTGATTACAGGGTTTCAAATTTATAATAGTGACTTAGAATATGTGGGACTTTATGCAACCTCCTTAACAAAAAAAGATTATTACGAAGTTTCCTTTTTTTCAAATATTATGATAATAAAATTAAGGGATACAGAAGGAGATATTTATAAAGCAATTTCTTTAAAGAAAGAACCGAAAGAATTGTATACCTCTAATCTACCTATTTATAAAGTTGGTAATTATTTTGTTATTTATAATAAGCAAATAGAACTTTACTCTTCTGATTTTTCGCTTCAAGAAAAAATACCAGGTATAGAATTCAAACAGATTAAAGATAATTGTTATCAAGTCAAAGAAGATACAGAAGTATATATTTATCAAAAATAGATGGCTTTTTTAGATAACCTATTAATGGTTTTCTAAAAAAAGTCATTTTTTTTAAAGGATTTTTTAGTAGACTTCGTGTATAGTGTTTTTAGAAGGAAAAAATTCGTTTTTTTTCGAAAAATCCTGTATAATAAATTTGAAGAAGGTGATACAATGAATCTTTTTTCTCTATTAAAAAATGATTCCATTATTATTACGCCTTATGAAGAAAAGTTGCAGATTTTAAATCATAAGGAATTTCCATTCTTGAATAGTAAATTTTTAACGATGGAAGAATTTATGGAAAAAATGACGTTTTCGTATTCTAAAAAAGCTTTTGTTTATTTAGTACAAAAACACGAATTTCCCTGTGAAATTGTAGATATTATGTTGAAAAATATGAAATATGTAAATGAAGATCATAATTTTCATGGATTATATGATTACCAAAAAGAGTTGTTAGATCAAGGATTTGTAAAACAAAATCCTTCCTTTTTAAACTATATAAAAACAAAGAATATTTTTGTATATGGATATCCTCTTTTAAATAATTATCAAAAAAGTTTATTAAAAAGTTTAGAAACCACTTTGGTTTCTAAAGAACCTTTGAACTATACTCCGTCAGTTTACGAATTTGAAACAATTGAAGAAGAAGTTGATTTTATAGCTAACCAGATTGTGGATTTACTTCTAGAAGGAATCCCAGTTGAAAAAATTAAGCTTGGTCCTATTTTTCCTGAATATGAAAATGTACTCTTACGGACCTTTCAATTTTATAATCTTCCACTAGAAGTAAAGGCAGGAAATTTATATGGGACAAGCCCTGCTCGTTTCTTTTTAGAAAATTTATCCGATGGAATTGAAAATGCTTTCAAAAAACTAGAAGAAAATTTTGATAGAAAAGAGGAACGAATAGAAGATATTTTTAATCAAATTTTAGAGATTACTTCACAATATGTTTTTTGTGATGATATCTCCACAATAAAAAAAGTATTAACGTATGAATTTCAAAAAACTCCAATAAGAAATAAGGTAAAAAAATGTTTTATTGAAAGTATTCCAATAGGAAGAATAATAGAAGACGAATTTGTTTTTTTTCTGGGGTGTAATAAAGGTAACTTTCCTTCTATTGAAAAGGATGATGATTATTTTTCAGATGCGATGAAGAAAAGAATTGGATTAGATACAAGTATTGAGAAAAATAAAAAGCAGAAAAAGTTTCTTCAAGAAAAAATTAGCTCTATTAAAAATCTTACAATAACGTATAAGAAAAAAACAGCATTTAAAGAATATGTAAAATCGCCTATTTTGGATAATTTTATTATTCAAAAAGCCACCAATCGATATGATCATTCTCATCTAGCAAACCGACTTAAACTAGCTTCCTATTTAGATATAAAAAGAAAATATGGGGTAAAACCAAAAGATCTACAATTATTAAATGCTTACAAAATGGAGGATTACCTTAGTTATCAAAATAATTTTACAGGAATAGTAAAAGAAGATTTGCATCAATTTTTAAATGATCATTGGACACTTTCTTATTCTAGTGTAGATACTTACTATCGTTGTGGTTTTAGGTATTATGTGAATCATATTTTAAAATTAGGTTCTTATGAGGATACTTTTGCTATAAAAATTGGTAATATATTTCATTATGTTTTATCAGAAGCTTTGGATGGGAAAAAAAGTAGTCGAGAGTATGTGGAAAAATATTTAAAAGAAAAAGAGATTGTATTGGATGCAAAAGAACAATTTTTTTTGGAAAAATTAATTGAAACATTAGATTTTATAATAGGGGAGATTCATCATCAACAAAAATTTATCGGTTTTGAAAAATCTCTCTATGAGAGAAAAATATCTTTAAATATTTCAGAAAAAATAACCTTTGTAGGAATTATAGATAAAATTTTATACGATACGATAGATGGAACGGATTATGTAGCTATTGTAGATTATAAAACGGGAAATCCAGATATTGATTTGAATAGAACGATTCATGGAATAAATATGCAATTACCTATTTATATGTATCTAACAAAAAACTTAAAAGAAAAAGTTGAAATCGCAGGGATTTACTTACAAAAAATTTTATTGAAAGAAGTCAGTAGAGATTGGAATAAATCACTAGAAACACAGAAACAAAACCAGTTAAAGTTATGGGGATATAGTACAAGTGATGAAACTATTTTAGAAAAGTTTGATCATTCTTATGTAGATAGTAATGTGATTAAAGGAATGAAAAAAAGTTCAAAAGGATTTTATGCTTATAGCAAAGTTTTAAAAAAATCACAAATGGAACAGTTGAGTCTTCTTGCAGAAGAAAACATCAAAAAAGCTGCTATACAAATCGAGAATGGAAAATTTCATATTAATCCCAAAAAAATAGGATTTACCAATATTGGATGTGAATTTTGCTCTTTTAGAGATCTTTGTTATCAGAAGGAGAAAGATACCATTATATTAAAAGAATACAAAAATTTGGAATTTTTAGGAGGTGAAGAGGATGCCAGTATGGACAGAGGAACAAAAACAAGCCATATCGCTTGAAGGTAAAAATATTATTGTAAGTGCAGGAGCAGGAAGTGGGAAAACAGCAGTCTTAACAAATCGAGTTCTTAGAAAACTAAAAAGTGGAGTTTCTATCCAACAACTTCTCATTTTAACTTTTACAAATAAGGCTGCCTCCGAAATGAGAGAACGTATAAAAAAAATAGTGGAAGAAGAAAATTTAAAGGAACAATTGGATTATTTAGATAGTGCCTTTATTACTACTTTTGATAGTTTCACTTTGTTTCTTGTAAAAAAGTATCATTATCTACTTTCGATCCCTAAAAATATTTCAATAGCTGATTCTACTGTAATGGATTTAAGAAAAAAAGAAATTTTAGATCAAATTTTTTTATCTTTCTATAAAGAAAAAGATGAGAAATTTGAAAAATTAATATCTGATTTTTGTGTAAAAGACGATCAAGAAATAAAGGACGCCATTTTAACGATTTATCAGAAAATTACAATGAAACCAAACTATTTAGAGTATATAGATAACTATATGGATAATTTTTATAATGAAGAACATATAGAAAATGTAATTCAAGAATATGAAGAATTGCTAAAAAATAAAAAAATATATATAGAAGAAATTTTAGAAGAACTTAAATATTTAGCAACAGGAGAGTATTATTACCAAATTGTTGATACATTAAAAAATTTTGTAGAGGCAAAGACATATGAAGAAATAAAGGCTTGCTTTCCATTAAAACTTCCTATGGTACCAAGAAATAGTGAAAAAGAATTAATCGAAAAAAAGGAAGAACTTGTAAAAGCACTAGCTGTTATAGGAAATTATATTCCGTATGATAATCTAGAACAGATTAAAGAAAGCCTCTATAAAACAAAAGATTATGTAAGTGTATTTTTACAATTAATTCAAAAATTGGATGAACAACTTTTAAATATGAAAAGGCAACAAAATATATATGAATTTCAAGATATTGCTTTGATGGGGCTTTCCCTTCTAAAAAAATTTCCAATGATTCAGGAAGAATTAAAGAAACAATTTCAAGAAATTATGATTGATGAATATCAAGATACGAATGATTTGCAAGAAGCATTTATTAAGCAAATATCAAGTCACAATGTATATATGGTAGGAGATATTAAACAATCTATTTATCGTTTCCGAAATGCTAATCCTCAAATTTTTAAAAATAAATACGATCAATATGCTAAAAAGAAGGATGGAATAAAAATTGATTTAAACAAAAATTTTCGTTCCAGAAAAGAAGTAATAGAGGATATTAATACTCTATTTAATATGCTTATGGATGATGAGATAGGTGGAGCCAACTATGAAATAGAGCACCAGATGATCTTTGGAAATATGACTTATGAATCAGAAGAAAACAATCAAAATCACCATTTAGAATTGTATGAATATCCAAAGGATGACGCAAAAGGATATAAAAAAGAAGAAATAGAAGCTTTTTTGATTGCAAATGATATAGAAAAAAGAATAAAAGAAAAAGAAAGTGTATTGGATAAGGATACAGGAAAATTAAAAACCGTTAACTATAATGACTTTGTTATTTTAATGGATCGTACTACAGACTTTACTTTATATAAAAAAATCTTTGAATATAAAAAAATTCCCCTTAGTATAGAAAAAGACGAAAGTATTACAGAAGAAAAAGATATTATTGTTTTAAAGAATTTGTATCATTTGATTATTGAAATGAAGAATCATCCTTTTTCCAAAAGTTTTCGTTACTATTTTTTTAGTATTGGAAGAAGTTTTCTTTTTTCTTATAAAGATCAAGAGTTATTTGATATGTTTTTAAAAGAAGATTTTAAAGATAATGAATTGTATAAAAAAGTACAAAAAGTAAGCGAAAAAATATTAGGATTGACTAGTTATGAAATACTTCAAATGATTTTAGAAGAATTTTCTTTTTATGAAAAATTAATTACCATTGGAGATATTTCAGAGTCCTTTGTACGTATTTCTTATTTTTTAGAACTTGCTCAAAACTTAGCAATCCAAGGATATGATCCCTTACTTTTTGATGAACACTTAAAAAAAATAGATCAGTCAAAATTCGAAATCCGAATCTCTTTAAATAAAGAAAGTCAAAACAGTGTAAAAATAATGACAATTCATAAATCTAAAGGACTCGAATATCCTATTTGTTACTATGCAGGCATTTACAAGGAATTTAATCAAGCGGACTTAAAGGAAAAGTTTTTATACGATTCCAAATATGGAATTATTACTCCCTACTTTGAAGAAGGAATCTGTACAACAATTTATAAGGAACTTGTTAAAGATACATACCAAAAAGAAGAAATATCTGAAAAATTGCGACTTTTTTATGTAGCATTAACTAGAAGTCGGGAAAAAATGATTCTTGTCTTGCCAAAACTTGAAGAAACATCTCCTTTTAAAAAAGGAGCAAGACTACGATGCCATTCTTTTTTAGATTTTTTAAAAATAATTTCTGAAAAGCTAGAACATTATCAAAAAAGCTTTGAAATAGAAAAATTAAATCTTTCAAAGGAATATTTAAATTTTACACAAGAAACAGAAGAAATTGAATCAAACTTAAAAACTATAAAAGTAAAGGAATGGAAAAAAGAAGTTGATTATATAGAGGAAAAAAGTTTCTCTAAAAGTGGAAAGGAACTTTTAAAGAAAGAAGAACTTGAATTTATAGAGTTAGGAAAGTGGTTTCATGAGCAATTCGAATATATTGATTTTAAAAATCCTCAAATAGAAGATCTTCCACTCTCAAAAAAGGATAAAGAATATTTATATCGATTTTTTGAACAACCAATTATAAAGGAAGGAAATTTTAAAAACGTGTTGCAAGAACACGAATTTATATATAAGGATGAAAATAAAAAATATCATGGTGTGATAGATCTCGTAATTGAAAAAGAAACAGAAGTAATTATTATTGATTATAAATTAAAAAACATAATAGATGAGGCATATAAAAATCAGTTATTTGGATATAAAAAATACCTTGAATCAAAATTTAAAAAACCAGTAATAACTTATTTATACTCTATATTGACAAATCAAATGGTGGAAATATAAAATTTTTTCAAAAAACGATTTCCTTATATCAGAAAATTTGTAGCCTCCGCACTATTCAAAGAAAGAAAAGTGAAAAATGTTATAAAAAAGAGAAAACTAACAAAATAGAGATTGCAGAATTTTATAGACAATTACAAATAATGAAAAAAGAATATGTATCCTATTCTATCTATGAAACATTAAAACAAGAATTTCTTCCTTTATACAAAAAAACACCCTTTTTATTCTTTCAATTTCGAAAAGATTATAAAAATTTATACCAAAAAATACAGAATTTTAATATAGAATATTTAAAAAATAAAGAAAAGGAATGCAACGATTTTCTTTCTAATATTAAAGGCTATAGTCTGGATAAAGAACAAAGAGAAGTTGTCTTAAGTGAGGAAGAAAATACCCTTGTTATTGCAGGAGCAGGAAGCGGGAAAACGCTTACAATGCTTGCAAGAATGAAATATTTAATAGAAATTAAAAAAGTGCCGCCTTCTTCGATTCTTTGCATTTCCTTTACAAGAATGACAACCAAAAATTTAAGAGAAGAAATTGCAAAAGAAATAGGGAAAAACATTGATGTATATACTTTTCATAAATTAGCATATACAATTATAGAGAAAAAGGAAAAAAAAGTTAAATTAATTCAGATGGGAGAGTTTGAGCAATTTTTACATTCTTTTTTATATGAAAAAGTATTAGAAAATCCAAAAGCAATGAACCAAATATTGTATTATTTTTTCTATGTATCGGAAAATAGTATAGAGAATATTTTAGATGGAAAAAATAATACCTTTACATGTACAAAAGAACTTTGGATTTCTAATTATCTTTATTGGAATAATATACCTTTTGAATATAAAAAAATAGATCAGTGTTTTTACCTCGAATCATATCATATTTATATTAAATATTTTGAGTGGACCCAAGAAGCTTCTATAAAAAATAACGATTTTGAAAAAATAGAACTTTTTCGAAGAGAACATAAATATGAAAAATTTTACGAACTATATCCGCATGATTTTAAAGAAAATATGGTGGAAAACGTTTTGGAAAAAATTATGCAGGAAAATCATATTCCAACTCTAAAAAAGAAAGAGGAAGAATTATATAAAAAAATGAAAGATGGGACAATACTATTATCTTCCTTAGAAAAAACGATGGCAACCTGCTTTCGACTTTGGAAATGTAATGGGATGACAATACATGATTTTGATAAATGGATAAAAAAGGAAGATCGAGAAGGTTACTTTTTCCGTATTTTATATATATTTTTTATAGAATATCAGTCGTATTTAAAAAGGGAGAAAAAGTTTGAATTCGATGATTTAATTATAGAAGCAATAAATATATTACAAAAAAATCCTATTGATTTTCCTTATCAATATATTCTAATTGATGAATTTCAGGATACTTCCTATATTCGATATCAATTAATTAAAGAAATTAAAAAAGTAACCAATGCTAAAATTTTAGTAGTGGGGGATGATTACCAATCTATTTATCGCTTTACAGGATGTGATCTTGACTTATTTTTAAATTTTGAAAAATATTTTGGTTTTACCAAAAAATTAAAAATTCAAAATACTTATCGCAATAGTCAAGAATTGATTCATATTGCAGGTTCTTTTATTCAAAAGAATAAAAAACAAATTTTTAAAAACTTATTTTCTTCAAAAAGTATAAAATATCCAATCAAAATATTTTATCATGATCAAAAAAAAGGAGAAGATTTTGAGCGTTTACTTCTTTCTTTAGAACAAGGAAAATATCTTGTTTTGGGAAGAAATCAAAAAGATATACAATTTTTATTAAAGAATAAAATGTTTCAGATACACAATGAAGAGATCATATATGAAAAAAGAAAAGATATTCATATGAAGTTTTTAACAGTTCATGCCTCAAAAGGATTAGAAGAAGAACATGTTATTTTATTAAACATGGAAGACAATATGAGTGGATTTCCGAACAAAATGATAGATGATGAGGTAATAAAAAAAATTACAAGAATTAAAGAGTGTTTTCCTTATGCAGAAGAAAGAAGACTTTTTTATGTAGCTCTGACTAGGACAAAAAAGGATATTTATCTGTTTGTTAATCGTAAAAAACCTTCTATTTTTGTTCTAGAAATAAAAAAAAGTCCTCATGTTAAAATAATAAGATAAGTACCCAGGATTAAAGGCAATCGTTTAAATTGAAATTTTAAGGAAATACTATAGATGATGTTTGACAAAAAAGGAAAATAAGTCTATGATTATATCAGATAAAAGGAGGCTTTTGGAAAGTATGGATTTAAAAGAATTATGGGAAAATATAGAACAATATAAAGAAAAAGAGATCAAAATTGAAGGCTGGATTCGAAATCATAGAAAGCAAAAAGAGTTCGGATTTATTGATTTTAGTGATGGTACAAGCTTTAAACATTTACAAATTATTTATGACACAACTTTACAAAATTTTGACGAAGTATCTAGATTACTTGTTGGATGTGCAATAGAAGTAAAGGGAATTCTTGTAAAATCCTCTGGGAATCAGGATGTAGAATTAAAAGCAAATTTAATAAAAATTGTTGGTGATTGTCCTGCTGATTACCCTATTCAGCCAAAAAGACATACTAGGGAATTTTTAAGAGAGGTAGCTTATTTAAGACCAAGAACCAATTTATTTCAAGCGATATTTAAAATTCGTAGTGTTGCAGCACATGCCATTCATGAGTATTTCCAAACACATAATTATTTGTATGTACATACTCCCCTAATTACAACAGCAGACTGTGAAGGCAGTGATCAGATGTTTAAAATTACTTCTTTAAATATAGATCAATTACCTATGAAAGATGGACATGTTGATATGAGCAAAGATTTATTTGGAAAACAAGCTTTTGTTACAGGAACAGGGCAATTACATGGAGAAGCTTTTGCGATGGCGTTTAAAAAGATTTATACTTTTGGACCAACCTTTCGAACAGAAAATTCCAATACGAAAACACATGCAAATGAATTTTGGATGATTGAGCCAGAAATTGCTTTTTGTGATTTGGAAGGTCTCATGAATATAGAAGAAGAAATGTTAAAGTTCGTAGTTAGTTATGTTTTACAAAATTGTAAAGATGAAATTGATTTTTGTGATCAATTTGTGGAAAAAGGTTTAAAGGAAAAACTAACAAATTTAGTTAATTCAAAATTTGTTAGAATTACACATCATGAAGCTGTAGATATACTAAAAAAAGCAGACGTAAAGTGGGAATTTTTGCCAGATTATGAAGAAGATATTGCAAAAGAACATGAAAGATACATTACAGAATATTTTAAGGTACCTGTATTTATAACAAATTGGCCTAAAGATATTAAAGCTTGGTATATGAAAACAAATGAAGATGGAAAGACAGTGGCTGCGGTAGACCTTGAAGTTCCTGGTGCAGGAGAGTTAATGGGAGGATCCCAACGTGAGGAAAATTACGAAAAATTAATAATGCGTGCAAAACAACAAGGTGTTGATATAGAGGCTGTGGACTGGTTTTGTAATTTAAGACGTTTTGGAGGTTGCTATCATTCTGGATTTGGTATGGGTTTTGAAAGACTTATTATCTATCTTACAGGAGTAGAAAATATTCGAGATGTCATTCCCTTTCCAAGGACACCAGGAAGCTGCGATTTCTAATAATCAAGTTAAAAAAATTTTTATCTAATTTAGATAAAAATTTTTTTATTCTTCAAAAATGAAAAAATTAAAGTATTATAAATCATATAAATTATAAAAAATAGATTATAATTTTGACTACGTTGCAATAATAATTTTAATTTTATACTTTAAAATATAACAAAAAATGTTAACTTTAAGATAATTGAAAGAGGTGTATAATAAAGAAAAAACATAGTATTCTTTTTTTAAAGATTGACAATATGTATTCAAAATTTGTTGTATTTTGTCGATTTATATGCTATTATATATAGGATAATAGGAGACTGAAAAAATAAGAAAAAGGGATTGTTATGATTAATTTTATAATATGTGACGACAGTTATGGTACTGTGGAAAAAGTAAGTAAAATTATTACAATGTACATGATGAACACAGATATTGAATATCATACACACTGTTTTCATGACTATGATGAAAATTTTGAAAAAATAATTACCAGCGATATGCCTTCTAAAGTGTATATATTAGATATCGAAATGCCTAGCAATTCAGGGATTGTTATGGCAAGAAAGATCCGATCATTTGATAACAATAGTGTTATTATCTTTTTGACTGGACATGAAGAATTAGGAATTACTATTTTGAAAGAAGAATTATTAATTTTATCTTTTATTAATAAATTTGATAATTATGAAGATCGTGTTTTGAGTTGTATAAAAAAGACACTGAGTATTTTAGATCAAAAGCAAGTTTTAAAAGTAAAATATAATGATGTTATTTATAGTATTAACAGTAATGATATTCTATATATTACTAGAGATAGTATAGATAGGAAGACGATTATTA
The DNA here is from genome assembly GCA_947065955.1 of uncultured Caryophanales bacterium. Lineage (GTDB taxonomy): Bacteria > Bacillota_I > Bacilli_A > RF39 > UBA660 > CAMSXY01. Next base: position 17,515 of record CAMSXY010000005.1, read on the forward strand.
AAACGGATTATGAAGAAATCAAAGTAAATAAAACAATTATAGAAATTATTGAAAATCTAGATCGCAGATTTATTCAGACACATCGTTCTTGCTATGTAAATAATGATAGAATAACAAAAGTAGAAAAAAATAAGATTATTTTTGATAATGGGGAAACAACAGATTTATTATCAGCAAAATATAAAAAGGAGATGGAGTATATATGATGAATTTGATATTACAGATTTTATCTTGTTTGGTACTAGTTTTAGTAGAAATTTATATATGGTGTAGATTATTAAAAAGAAAAATAGATTGGAAATCCTATAGGATTTATATAACAATTGGATTAGCATTAGCTAGTACATTTTTAAATTATACATATAATAGTCAATTTTTGAGAGTACTGGTTATTATTTTGATTTATGTGGCTATAGTTGGATTTCAATTTCAAGGAGAAAAAATTAACAAAATATTGATTACTCCAATAATGACAGAATTTATTTTGATTATAAGCGAATTTATTCTAACAATTATTTTACTATTCGTATTTGACTCAGATAAGCTTTTTGATATGTTAAATAGTGCAATTATTCCAAATTTTATTGTTGCAGGTCTTTCATTTATTGTAGTTCAATTTTCTTTCATATACAAAATACAAGGTTATTTAGTCCGAAAAACAGAAAATCTTGGTAAAAAAATACTAATTTTATTTTCTTTTATAGTCGTTATTACTATTAATGTTATGTTATCAACAGCTTATTTTTCAATTCCTAAGGAAAATATGGTAATTATCAATACATTGATTATGATTGTTTATGCAGTTATAGTTGTTAAAATTATAGATACCAAAGATCAATATATTGATATCAACAATAAATATAACGCAACTACGACGAGTTTAATGGAATATGAAAATATTCTTGATAAGTATAGAATTTTAAATCATGAAAATAAAAATACATTATTAACTATTCGCAGTATGATTGTGAAGAAGGAAAAGAATATTCCTGAATATATTGATGCAATTATAGATAGTAAAATTCAAGACAATGAAAAATTGATGTTTGAAACTAATATTATTCCTGCTGGAGGACTTCGTGCAATAATATATGCAAAAATGTCAACTATGCAAGAAAAGAATATAGATGTTAAATTGAAAGTAGATCGTAAAGTAAGAACTGTAGATCTTATCGAACTAGGAGAAAGAAATGTTCTTGATATATGTAAAATTGTCGGAGTGTTTTTAGATAATGCTATTGAAGCCGTTGAAAATATCGAAAATAATCATGTCTCTATTGAATTATATGCTGTTGATAATATTTTATATATAGATGTCGGAAATACTTATCAGGGAATATTAGAAATAGAAAAATTCGCAAGTGTTGGATATACAACAAAAGAAAATGGTCATGGATACGGATTATCTTTAGTAAAGGAAATTGTTAGTAATAATTCAAAGTTATCAAACGAGAAAATGGTTTCGAAAGATTATTTTAAACAGACATTGCAGGTAAAGTTAAAATGAAAATAATAAAAAGTATCTATTAAAGTGAATTCAAGTAGGATTCTTTTATATCGATACGTTTTATTGTGGAAAACGTAGATTTTCTATCTTTAACAGTACTAGTATAAAAAAACTCTAATAAAATTATTAGAGTTTTTTTTAGTAATTTATTTAATTAATGAAGCAGGCATTTCTTCTTCATCAAGCATAACAACCATACATGCTTGACTTCCTAAACCAGCTGCCATTGATCCAAGAGTAGCTAAAATAGAAGCAAAAAATTTTCCCATGAGTATCCTCCTTCCCCTTCTTTATTCTATATTTAAATGATAAATATCATTTAAACCATTAATGATTTTTTTGGTAAGTTAGATAGTTATTATAAGGGTGCCCAAGCATCTTATAAACCAAAGGTGAAATAATAAAACATTGAAGAACTAACGAACCAACAAGAACATTTCCAATAAAACTATTACTGGTTAAAATGGAAATACTTGTGTAAAAAATGGCAATTATAGTCGATAAATACTTATATACCATTCTTCTTGTAGGATTAACAATAGGCCTTTTATGCGTGTCCGCAGGACTATGGAGAAAAATAAAAATCATAGAAACACATCCTATAATTCCACGAATAATGCTTTTTAAATGGATTACAGAGCAAAGATAGGGAATCCCAATAAAAATAATACTAGACGATATTAAACAATACGAACTTTTATTAGAATGTAATCCAAAGGAAAAACTTCGTATTCCAGTATAAATAAGTGTAAAGAAAATAACCTGATTTTCGATATTTAGCAATATAGATAATAGGAAAATAAAGACTAATTTTGTTATTAATATATATATAGAAACTAGTCCATAACGAATTTCTGCTATTTTGGTATCTGAATAATTTGGGTTATTTGCTTGAATATAACGAATTAAAGGGTTAATAACTATATTTTTCATAAATCTCTCCTACGCACTTAGTATAGCAAACTTTTCCACCCGAAATTATAATTGGGTATTAAATAAATCTTTTAATGAATTTTGGTTCTGAAGCAATTAAAAAAAGTGATAATGGTACCATTTCAGACATGCAAAGTAGCATTTCGAACATAAATCATATTTGCCAATAGAGGATTATGTTATTCTAGAAAAGACCAGTCTTTGAACAAAAGGAGTTTTATGTGGCATTTTTTGTAGAATTTTGGTGAACTCTTTTTGTTGAAATGTGCAGGTGAAAAGCGGTATATTTATATCGTAAGCCAAAGTAGAAGGGAGATTTATATGAAAGGAAAAGTTAAGTGGTTTAATAATGAAAAAGGATTCGGATTTATTGAATATAAAGACGGAGAAGATATTTTTGTACACTACTCAGCAATTCTTACAGAGGGATATAAAACCTTAGTAGAAGGACAATATGTAGAATTCGAATTAGTTCGAACAGATAAAGGTTTGCAAGCCAAAAATGTTGTCGAAATAAAAACTACTCTAGTTTAAAAGTGAACTGATAAGATAAAAGTAGACAGAAAAAAACTGTTTACTTTTTTGTTATAATAAAATAAAGGAGTAAATCTAAAATGGCAAATAAAGGGCAAAAATTTAAGTATTGGTCAAAAGAAGAAAAATTAAGAATAGTCAAAAAAGTAGTTGAAGAAGGAAAGTCAAGTTATGATGTGGCTAAAGATGAAAATATTTCATCATCTGGAATGATTAGAAGATGGGTAAAAACTTATATAGAACATGGTGATGAAGCACTAGAAAACAAGAAGAAACCAGGCAATCCTTTATCAAAATATTCAAACAAGAAGAATTTGAGTGAAATAGAACAATTACAGTATGAAAATATGAAATTGAGAATTGAGAATGAACGATTAAAAAAAGGATACCTAATGAAAGGAGATGGTTCGATTGTAGTATTCAAGAAATAAAACAAAAAGAATTTAAAATTGTTGAAATATTAAGTAAAGAATATTCAATTAAATCTTTATGTGAAGTAATGAATATATCCAAAAGTGGTTATTATAAATGGTTGAAGTCAAAAGATATTCTAAATAGATATGAAATTAACCGTAGAGAATTAGAATGTTTAATTAGAAATATCCATAATAAAAAGAAAAGTTACGGATATAGAAGAATAAATGCAATAATAAGAAGAGAAACAGGATGGTATGTTTCTGATAATTTAGTTCATAAAGTATGTAAAACATTAAAAATAAGAAGCAAGTCAAAACATTATTCTACTTATAAAAAACCAGGAGAAGAATCAATTAAATACCCTAATTTAATAAATGGTAATTGGAATACTACAAGACCACTAGAAAAAGTCGTAACAGATACAACAATGATTTGGTTTAAAAGGCAAAGATATGATTGGACTTATTATATTGATGTATTTAATGATGAAATAATAGGATCAAATGTTAAACCATTTTTACATTGCTCTAGTCCAATCAACCACAAATTGGCTTTAGAAAGTATGCTAGAAAGCAAAATAAAAAGAGGATATGAATCCAAAGAAACAATTATGCACAGTGATCAAGGAATCATATACTCATCAGTTGCACTTTCTCAAGTGCATAAAGATTATACCATAATTAGGTCAATGTCGAGAATAGCAACACCAACAGATAATCCAATTATTGAATCCAAGAATGGTTGGCTAAAAAAGAAATGTACATAGATTTCAATCAAGATGATTACGAAACTGTTGAAGATTACATTAATGCTATTATTGATGATCATAATAATTATCGACCAAGTTATGCACTAAATTATAAAACCCCAGATCGGAAGAGCGTCGTGTAGGGAAAGAGTGTTCATCCTTGTGTA
>CAMSXY010000006.1 GCA_947065955.1 uncultured Caryophanales bacterium
GATAGACTTGGGTGACTGGAGTTCAGACGTGTGCTCTTCCGATCTAAAGAATATCTTTATCCACATAATTATCCCAATGCTTATGTAAAACAACAATATCTACCTGATGAAATAAAAAATAGAAAATACTATTTTCCTAAAACAACCAGTAAGTATGAAAGCAATTTAAAATCTATCTACGATAAAATCAATTAAAAAAGATACCTTGGTATCTATTTTTTGTCAACAGAATGTGTCAAAAAGAAAACTTTTTGACTAGAATACTTATCACTAAATCCTTTTGCGTCATTCCACCAAATTTTTAAATAAGAAAGAACAAAAGGATTTTTATTTTCCTCATGATAATAAGAAAGAAACTCAAATAATGTAACTAACATATTAGAAAAAACTTTTTCATTGAAAAAATTTTGTTTTTTCCAAGTTTCCAGCATAGTAATATAATGATTAGCTATAACAATATTATTAATTTCTGGAAGATATAACTTTTTTTCAGATAAAATTTTTTTTAATGGATTCATAAAATCTCCTTTCTAAAAATGTATTATTTTAAAATTAATATATAACAATATACAAAAAATTTGACAAATTAAAAAAAATTGTTATAATAAGCACTACCAAAGGGGGAATTGGTATGAAAAAAGAACATATAAATCGAATAATTTTTTCTTTTTTATGTTGTGTGGCAATAGCTTTAGGATGTTATGCAAGTGCGATTTCTTTATTAACGCATTACACCTGGTTATCTTACCTATTATTATCACTTACTTATTTCGCAGGAATTTTACTTGTTAAATATCGTCCTAGAATACATGAAAAACGTTTTTAAAACGTTTTTTTTACATTTTCAATATAAAAAGTTCTAAAGCGGTATTTTTATCTGTTTTACCAGATTTCATTTGAATATCAATATCCGAAAGTTCTTTTAAATACTTCAAAAGTAGATCACTATCATATTTTTTCCCAGTTTGAAGTGATAATTTCACTGTATAGGGATGTGCATTTAAATGTTCTGCAATCTGTTTTTCTGTATAACCCTTACGATTTAATTCTTTTACTTGATACATTAAGCGAATTTTATTGGCTAACATAATAATTATTTTAATCGGTTCCTGATTTCTTTTAAGCATTTCTTGATATAAAAGAAGTGCTTTTTCCTTTTCTTTATAAATAATAGCATCAAGAAAAGAAAAATCGTCAAATTCTATATTTCGACAAGCAATTTTTTCAACATCCTCTTTTGTAACCTGCTTATCACCTATTTTATAAAGTTTAATTTTTTCTATTTCCTGTTCTAAAATATAAAGATTTTCTCCCACGATTTCTTTTAAAAAAGAAATGGTAGAATCTTCTATTTGATATTCTTGAAATAAATTTTTTATTGTAAAAAGAAGATTCTCTTTTCCATTAAATTCTTTTACAATTCCTATCTTTTTAATCATTTTAACAATTTTTTTTCGCTCATCGAGTTTTTCTCGATTTAAAAAGAAAAACAAATGACAAGAAGGATTCGGATTTTCAAAATAAGAAGAAAAAAGAAAAACATCCTCTTCCTTTTTAGAAGTAATACTCGAAAAAAGGGTTGCATTTTCAACAACAATAGCTTTAAAAGGGGCAAATAAGGAAGAGGAATTGGCATCTTCTAGAATATCTTTACTAGAATCCATTTCATAATTATATCGGCTTATATTAATGGATTCGATTTGTAAAGTTTTTAGATTCTTTTGAAATTCCCTTTGCATTTGAAACTCACTTGTTCCATAATAAAGATATATCATATTCCCACCTTAATTTATTATACCATACCCACTTTTTTTTAACAATTAAAAGTATAATAAATTTCTAGGGATCTTTGATAAATACTTAAACTTCATTATAACTTTTATTTATCGGGAATATCGTAAACTATTATATTTTCACGTTCAAAAGTAGTAAAAAAACGAAACTTATAAAATAAAAAGAAGGAATACAAACTTAAAAGAGAAATCCCTTAATCTTTTAATGTTTTATTCGTATCCTTCTTTAACGTGATTCGATTTTTTTTCTTTGTGGCTTTTTTTATACAAAAATAAAAGTTTGTTCCTTTATTTTGATTAGAAGTAACCCCAAAAGGAACTCCATGCATCGTTAGAATATTTTTTACAATTGAAAGCCCAAGACCTGTACCAGCGTGATTTCTACTGTAAGTTCGATCAATTTTATAATATTTATCCCAAATAAATTCGATATCTTTTTTTTCAATACCTTTTCCAGTATCTATAACTTCAATTTTAACAAATTCTTTTTCATGACTACATCGAATGAGAATTTTTTTATCTTCTCCAGTATAATTAATAGCATTGTTCATTAAGTTATGCATTACCTGTTCCATTCGTTTTCGATCAGCGTAGACTTTACAAGAAAATGCATTTTCAAGAGAAATTGTATATCCCTCTTTTTCATAAATCGCATATTTTTTTAAAATGCTTTCTATAAATTCAGAAATATCAAATTCTTTATACTCGAGTTCACTGGTTCTTGCTTGTAATTTAGAAACTTCTAAAATATCATTGACTAAAATATTTAAACGATCTGTCTCATCAATAATAACATTTAAGTTTTCAGCTTGTTTCGAAGGTTCCATTTGTAAATCACGAAGCATTTCAGCATATGCTTTGATCATAGTAAGAGGTGTTTTTAAATCATGACTAATATTGGCAAGAATTTCGCGTCGTAAATTTTCTGTTTTAGAAAGTTCATCTTTTGTATGGTTAAGAGTTTTTGCTAATTCATCAATTTCTTCAATATCAAAAGTTTCCGAAAATTGTACATCAAAATTTCTTTTAGAAAGTTCCTTAGCATTTCGATTAATCTCAATAATTGGTTTCGAAAGTCTTTTTGAAATGAAATAAGCAATTAAAAATGAAAGAACTAAAACAAGAAGAGTTACATACACAAACTGACTTGTCAAAATTGTTATAGTTGAATCTAAAGGTTCTAAAGAAGCACTTACAAAAGCATAAATACCCGTTTGTAATCGAAGAGCATAAACAATTGTTTTGTTATTAAATTGAGGATTAATAATTTTATAAGCTTTAAAGTTTTGTTCACTATTTATGAAATCTTTAATATAATCGCTATTTTCAAAGTTTTTAATAATACAGCCACGATTATACATGCTAGAACTATAAGTAATTCCACTTGTATTGGTAATTTGAATACAAACACCACTATCATGGGCAATAAAATCTAAAGAATCGTTATCATAATGTATCTTAATTTCGCTCAGAGTTTCTATAAGTTGTTTGGATTTATATCTTTCATAATAAGTATCTAAAAAAACAACCTGAAAAAACCAAAGAAATGTAAGAATTGCAACCGAAAATAAAGCTAAATAAAGCCAAGTTTTCGTTTTAATATTATTTTCCCGGAATTTCAAATTTATATCCCATTCCTCTTACAGTAACAATTAAATCACGATATTCTTTTAAATTATTGCGAAGCATTTTAATATGGGTATCAATCGTACGATCGTCTCCAAAAAAATCATATCCCCATATTTTACTCAAAAGTTGTTCTCTTGATAAAGCAATATTTTGATTTTCAATAAAATAAGACAATAATTCATACTCTTTAGGAGTCAATTTTATCTCTTCCTCAAAAATAGTTACTTTATGTCCGCTAAAATCTATTTTTAAACCTTTATAACTGAATTCATCCTGTTTATTTCTATAGCGTTTCATAATAGCTTTCATACGAGCCATCAATTCTTTTGGACTAAAAGGTTTCGTTAAATAGTCATCTACTCCCAAATCAAACCCAGTTAACTTATCATATTCCTCTCCACGGGCTGACAAAATAATGGTAGGAATATTTTTAATTTTTTTAATTTCACCATAAGCAGTAAGACCATCCATTTTAGGCATCATAACATCTAAAACCAACAAATCCACTTCGTTTTCTTGTATTTTTTCAATAGCCTCTTGCCCATTACTTGCCTCGATAACTTGATACTTTTCAATAGTACAATATTCCTTAATAACCTTTCGAATCAATTCCTCGTCATCTACGACCAATACATTCATATAAAAACCTCCATAACCATAATAGCTCTTGTTTTTGAAATTTACGTGAAAAAAAAGAAAATAGTAGCCTATTTTCCTTCACGAATATCTCTTATTTCTTCGTTAAGTGCATTAATTTGAACCTTTAAATTATCACTTTCTCTTTTCGCTTGAGCGATTTCTGATTCAATATCAGATAAACGATGTGTATATTCATAAATTGCTTTTTCTGCAATTTTTTTTCTTTCTAATAATGCTTTTACTTCTAACATTTTAATATTATCTGCATTAATTTTAGAAACTACTTTTTCTTTGCCAGCAATTTCTTCTTTTTTATTGTAAACAGCTGTTTCTTTTTCAGAAACTTCTTTTTTCAATTGATCTAATTTTTCTTGATCAAAAACTTCCGTTGTAGCAGATACATTAGAAGTATTTTTAAAAGACTCATTATTTCCAAAGAAATTTGTTCCTGTACTATTTGTAGTATTAGTACGCCCACTTTCTTCTGTATTTAAAACAGATGAAAAAGCTGTATTTGTTGTTTCATTATTTTTTGTTGTTTTTTCGTCTTTCACATCAACTTTTGGTTCATTTTTATTTGCGCTTTGTAAAGTATTAAAAGCAATTCCATTCATAATATCTCTCCTTATTCTTTAACTAAGTTTATCATACTTTTCATTTTAATTCAACTAAATTTGAAAAGAATTTAAAAAAGTTTATCATTTTACTTTTTTAGACTATCATTAGTATGACAATTATGGCAAGAACTATACGATATCCCATAAAAATTTTAAAATCATGTTTCTTTAGATACTTTAATAAAAATTGAATACAACAAAGACCTGCTAGAAAAGAAACCAAAATTCCAATTAAAAAGGTTCCCACATTAGCCTGAATAAGCATCCAAGTTTCACTGTCAAAAAGATGTAAAAGGACAGCACCTAAAACAACAGGAGCGGAAAGGAAAAAAGAAAATTTCGCACTATCCTCTCGATTTAAATTTAAGGCACGTCCCGCTGCAATTGTCGTTCCAGATCTTGAAAATCCAGGAATTAAAGCACATACTTGCGCACAACCAATCAAGAATGCATCTTTTAATCCCATACTTTCAATGGACTTTGTTTGTTTTCCTTTCTTATCGATAATATAGATAAGAATCCCCATAAAAGCAAGTGCAAAAGCAATTAAAAAATAATTTCCACGAATCCATAATTCAATTTTTTCTTCAAAAAGAATTCCAAAGATAGCGGCAGGAATAGTAGCTATAACCAAATACCACAAAATTTTTCCTTCCTTATCATTTACACCTTTAGTAAATCCTTTTATAAGCATATTTAAGAAATCTTTAAAAAAGTAAATTCCAATTGCAAGTAATGTGCCTGCATGTAACGCAATATCAAAAGTAAGAGCCATATTTTCGGAAATATTACTTCCTATATGAAATAAATCCCGAAAAATAATAAGATGTGCAGAAGATGAAATCGGTAAAAACTCAGCAATTCCTTGAATAATTCCTAAAATAATTATATGTAACATAATATCCTCTTTTCTACTTTATACATTATATCATTTTTTTTAAAAATTACTACCTATTTTTATAAAGGCAAAGAGGAATTGGCTCTTTTTTTATCCTGTTCTTTTTTAGAATAAATACACCCACAGTAATCTTGTCTATAGAGTTGATATTGTTTTGATAAAAAAATAGACCTTTTATAACCTTCTCTTTTCTTAAAATCAGAATATAAATAGGAAACTTGATATTTTTCTTCTAATTCTTTTCCAATTTCATTTAATTTTTTAGAATTTTTATAAGGACTAACTGTTAAAGTTGTTCCAAAAAAATCAAAATGGTGTTCTTTGGCATACAAGGCTGTTTTTAAAAGACGTAATTGATAACATCGAAAACAACGTTCGCCTCCCTCCGGAATATCTTCTAATCCTTGAACACATGTATCGAAAACTTCCTTTTCATATCCACCATCAATAACAGTAATATTTCTTCCCTTATCAATTTCTTTTACAAAACGGACGAGTTCTGTGTAACGTTTTTGATACTCTTCTTTGGAGGAAATATTCGGATTATAATAAAAAAGAGTTATTGTAAAATAATTTTCTAATCTTTCCAAAACGGCACTACTACAAGGCGCACAACAACTTTGTAAAAGAAGAGATTTTTTTCCCTTTAAGGTTGTTTTTATTTCTTCAAATCGTAAATCATAATTCATGAAACCCTTCCTTTCCAAGATAAAATTTTAAAAAGAAGAAAAAAAAGTAGGTTAAAAAGAACAATACTAGCTCCAACTGGAATATCCCACAAGCAGGTAAAAACCATTCCAAAGGTAAAACTGAATGCAGAAACCAAAAAAGAACCGATGACAACACCACGAAAGGATTTAAAATACTGCATAGTAGTTAAAGCTGGAAATACAATCAAGCTAGAAATTAATAAAGTTCCCATAATACGCATTCCAAGTGCAATAATAAGGGCTGTAAAAAGAGAAAAAATCATATAATAACGTTCTACTTTTACACCAGTTGCTTTTGCAAAATCAGGATCAAAAGTAATAGAAAAAATAGTAAAATAATATTTAAAAAAGAAAATTAGAATAATAATTGCAAGCAAAATGCTTAAAATAAGATCTTCCGTGGAAACCGCTAAAATACTTCCAAATAAATAACTAGAAAGATTAATATTCATTCCCTTTTGAAAAGAAGAAAATAAAATACCAATAGCAAGCGAACTCATCGAAATAAGAGCAATCGAAGAATCTCCATGTAAATTCTTACGATTCATCTTCAAAAGAAAAAAAGAAGCCACGACCATAACAGGAATAGAAAAAAGCAAAGGGCTTATATGTAAAAAAGTTGCCAGAGAAAGGGATCCAAAGCCCACATGAGAAAGACCATCCCCTATCATTGCGTAATTTTTTAAAACTAAGATAATTCCTAATAAAGAAGAGCAAAGAGCAACAAAAATTCCTACAAAAAAGGCTTTTGTTAAAAAGGAATAAGAAAAAATTTCTATAAAAGCATTAATCATGACCACACCCCACCCAATTTTCACAAATATCACAAGAAAGATATTGGTCTGTTGTTCCAAAAAAAAGCATTTTCTTTTTTAAATATAAAATCTTATTCGCATACTCCAAAGCACGATCTATATCATGGGTAACCATTACAATAGTCATTTTTTGTTCTTGATTTAACTTATGGATCATTTGATACAATTCTTTAGTAGAAACTGGATCCAATCCTGTTGTTGGTTCATCTAAAAAAAGAATTTTTTTCTGTTCTGTTAGGGTACGAGCTAAAAGAACCTTTTCTCTTTGTCCTCCTGAAAGTTCCTGAAAACTACAGTTTCTTAAATCTTCCATATGAAAACGTTGCATATTTTCGAGTACCTTTTTCTTGATAGTATCTTTTTTCAAAAAAGAAGTCGAAAAGCCAGAGGAAATCACTTCAAAAACGGTTGCAGGAAATTTTGTATGTACCTGAAACTGTGGAAGGTATCCTATTTCTTCTTTTTTAAAGAAACATTGCATTTTTCCAGCCATTGGAATTAATCCTAAAATCCCTTTTAACAAACTAGATTTCCCACTTCCATTTTCTCCTAAAATACAAAGAAAATCGCCTTCTTCTATCCCAAAAGAGACATCCTCAACCACTACTTTTTTTTCATAACAAATATGGATATGTTCTAATGATAATAATTTCATGAAATCAACTTCCTTAAATTTTGAGCATTTTTTTTCATTAAAGAAAGATAACTTTCTCCCGAATCAAATTCTTCTTTTGTAACATTATGACAACTATGGAATAAAAGAGCCTCCACACCAGTTTCAGACGTTATTGTATGAGCAATATCCAGATTTTCTAACTCTTGATAAAAAATATAAGGAATATCCTCTGTTTTTATTTTATCAATTAAAGAAGAAATCGCTTTTAAACTAGGTTCTGTTTCACTTCCACAATTTGCATAAACTGATAAAGCATCAAATCCATAATCCCTTAAAAAATAAGTAATAGCCATTCGACTTCCAAAAATAAGTGGTTTTTTTATCTCTTTTTTTATTTCCATAAATTCTTCATCCAAAGCTTGTAACTCTTTCCAATAAAAATCCCATTGTTCTTGATAAAAAGAACAATTAGAAGGATCTATTTTACAAACATTTTCCTTAATAGAAGTAATCATTTTTTGAACATTTTTGGGACTTGTCCAAATATGAGGATCTTCTTTTAAAAGAGAAACACTCTTGGATAAATCAAGGACATTTGTAGAATCCTTTTCTATAAGCATACGACTAGCCCATGGCTCCATAAATTCGCCATTAAAAACAAATAAATCAGCTTTTAAAATATTTACCATATCCGATGGAGTCGGATCATAATGATGCGTTTCCATTCCTGGTTGAATAAGAAGAACTACATCCATTTTATCTTTTACAATGGTTTTGACAAAATCATACTGAGGAAACATTGTAGTTACAATCAAAGGACGCTCTTTCTTTGGATTATTACATCCAGTTAGTAAAAAAATTCCTAAAAAGAAAAGAATCCACTTTTTCATTTTTCTTCCTCCTGACAACTTTCACAAACCCCATAAAATATAATTTTAGAATAGTCCACTTGAAAATGATGCTTCCCTTGAATATGTTCTGTCATTTTTTCTACATCACTGCAATGTAAATGGTAAAGTTTATTACATTTTAAACATTTAAGATGATAAAAAGGATCTATTTTTTTTATATATTCAAAACAAGCAGGTAATCCCTCTACATAATATTTTTTTAAAACCCCTTGTTCTGTTAATTCTTTTAAATAACGATAAATCGTCGTCTTCCCTACTTTTTTTCCCTTTAATTTAAAAGAAATATCTTCAAGCGAAAAATGAGAAGAAGTATCTGTAATAACTTTCCAGATCATTTCTTTTTGTTTTGTATTATATTTATCCATATATTCTTCCTTTTAAAATTGAAATTGAAATTCATTTTCAATTTTAACATAAAAAAAGAAAAAAAACAATCTTTAATGATGCAAAGATTGCCTTGGATAAAGTCTATAAGAAGAATTTTTCTTAACTTGATCCATATTTTGATGAATATAGTAAATAGATTTTCTAAGTTGATAAAGAGTTTCTTCAAATTTTTTATCTGCTCTTAAATCCTTTAAACGTTTTTCTATAGCAAAAAGAAGAAAAGAAAAACTATGCTCACTATAATCTGTACGAATTTGACGAGATAACGTTAAAAAATTATGATTGATATAATCATTCTCACTCTCAAAATAATCCTTCATAGTTTCTTTAGGAAAATCTTCTTTAGGAAAATAAATTGAAACGTTTTTGAAAAAATAAGTCACTATACATTGCAGAAAAGAAACACTTAAAAAGGTACTATTCATAGATTGATAATATTTCCATAATAAATCTTTATATTGTAAAACAATTGTTTCATAATTTAATTGATTGGTGTTCATGAATATCCTCCTTTCCAACACAGCAACGTTCAAAATTTTACCATATAAGGAAAAGGTTGTCAAGAAAAAAAATGTCAAATTTTAGGATCCCCTTTTTAAATATTGAGGCTTAAAATTTCAACATTTCTATTTTTGAAAAACAAATAATTTACTGAAAATATAATTAAAAACAACTACTATAAATTGTACAAGAATTTTAGAAAATCGATCTTCTATATGAAAAAAGTCTACTAATAAAACCATAAAAACCATTTCAAAGAAAAGAGTTAAAAGACGATATTTTATAAAATTTAAAAATTCCTTTTTTCCTTTATAGGAACTTTTAAAAACATATTTTTTATTTACAACATAAGCAAACATCACAGCACAAATCCAAGAAAAAACAGTAGCTATCATATAATATATATGAAAAAAACGAAAAATTTGGTAAGAGATAATACTCACTAAAGTTGTAAGAATACCAGCTACTAAATAAAGAAAAATTTCTTGATATTTAAAATAAAGATCTTTAATTTTACGCATCTTCATCCGTTTCCTTTACAATATAAAGAGGTCTTTTTTTGGTTTCTAAATACATTTTTGAAAAATAAAAACTAAGAATTCCTAAACCAAAAAGTTGCATTCCACTAATCATTAAAAAAAGAAAAGAAAAAAAACAAAGAGAACTAACAACATTTTTTAAAATGAAACTTTGAATCACTATATAAATTCCCATACCTACAGAAACCAAACATAAAAGAAATCCTAAAAAGGCAACCCAAAGTAAAGGTTTAGTAGAAAAAGAGACAATTCCTTCTAAAGAATATTGTAGTAATTTAAAAAAGGACCATTTTGTATTACCAGCTACCCTTTTTACATTTTCTTGTTCAATCCACTTTGTTCGAAATCCAACAAAACTAAAAATTCCTTTTGAAAAACGATTATATTCCTCCATAGAAAGAATGGATTCTACCATTTTTTTAGACATCATACGAAAATCCATTTCTCCATCTACCACTTCAATTTTAGACATTTTTCGCATAAATTTATAAAAAAGGTGGGCAAAAAAACTACGAATTTTAGGTTCTCCAACTCGATTAACCCGTCTTGTGGCTACCGAATCATACCCTTCCTCTTTTAAAATACGATACATTTCTTTTATTAAATGAGGTGGATGCTGTAAATCGGCATCTATAATAACGCTATATTTTCCAGTTGCTCTTTTAAGTCCTGCATACATAGCAGCTTCTTTTCCAAAATTTCTAGAAAAAGAAAGAAAATGTACAGAGGGGTCTTTTAAAGAAAGTTCCTTTAAAAGGATAAGGGTATTATCACAAGAACCATCATCAATAAAAATGTATTCAAAACAAACATTTTTCATCTCTTCTAAAACTTTTTTCGTTTCTTTATAAAAAAGAGGAAGAACTTCCTGTTCATTTAAACAAGGGACAATAACAGATATTTTTTCCATGCTTTCACCTTTTTTTATTATACTGTATCTTTCACTTTTTGTCTATGTCGTTTTCCAAAAATAAGGAATAGAAAAAAAACAAAACCAAAAGTAGACAGTATTTTCCCGACCTTTAAAAAAGGAGCTTCAAAAAAAATCTGAATTTCATGGTGTCCTTTAGCAATAGGAAACCCTAAAAAAGTCTTATCTACTTTTTCATAAGATACTTGATTTCCATCTACAAAAATTTTAAATCCTTGATCATAAGGAATACTTAAATGAAAATATCCATCCTCTTTTACATCTATTTGTCCAAAAATCGTATTTCCCCTCGTTTTTTTAGGATCTATTTCAAAAGGATCCACCGCTTTTACAAGATTTTCTAAAACAGATTTATCCAATACATAACTTGCAATGTTTGCGATTTTATAAGTTCCCTTTCCTATTTTTATAGAAAGCTCCTTAATAGGTTCCCTAGAAGATAAAACATAATAAAAAGTATAGTTTTGGTTATGGTATTTCCAACTGGAACAAGTCAATTTATTTTTAACGCCATTTATTGTAATCTCTGTATCTCCTTTAGAACAACTTTCAGAATAAAGCATATCAAACAGAATAAAAAGGATTTGATTTTCTTGTTTTTCCAAAGGAAGAGAAAAACTTTTTTCTTCTTGTAAAGTAAATTCATAACCAGAATCTGTTTTTTGATAAGGAAAAGGAAGAGAAGCCTTGCTAGAAAGATTGGTAGAGTTTATTTTTGATTCGTATACATTTTCCATATCCAAATCCACAATCTCATAACGTAATAAGGCATCTAGTGTATAGGGATACTGTAAACTTTCAAATTCCCTTAAACTCATAAGATCCCCTCTTCCATAACCAATGGGAAGGGCGAAATTATTCTTCTGAATAAGTGGAATATCCGTTTTTTGATAACCATAAAAAGGAGCTTCAGCAATTTTGTATTTAATTCCCATATAAGTATCAAAAAGAATATTTTTAGAAGTAGGTGTTATTACTGCATTCCGATAAGAAGTCTCATTTTCAAATATTTGATAATAAAAAGTATTATAAAGACGATTATACATAGAGGAATATAAAGAAGTTTGAAAATAAGAACCATTATAAACCTTATTAATGGTTGAAAGAGGACTAAAAGTGTTATTAATTCGAAAATACGTTTTATCCGTTTCATAAAGTTTTTGTATACTAGAATCAATATTGGAAGAAAAGTCCTTTATCCATTTTTCCTTTGAAATTAATCGATCTGTCTGTTGAATACTCCAAAACGAAATTCCTGCTGTAAATAAAGTAATTCCATAAAAAAGCCAATCCTTCTTACACTTGAAAGCAAAAAGAAGAGAAACAAAAAGGAGAAAAAAATCACTTATTACAAGTATTTTATAAAAGTTAGAAAAATGTTTAAAAGAAAGAACAAGAAGAAATCCTGTAAAAAGACTTATTTTAAAGAAAAAAGGAATTTCTTTTTTTAAAATATGAGAAAGAAAAAAGGCAATCAAAAACAAAAACAAAGGAAGAATTGGAATTAATGCTTTAGAATCTTGATACAATGTCCCATTTAATAAATAAACAAAAATAGGAAAAATAAGAAGAGATAAAAGAGAAATCCCCAAAAATATAAATTCCTTTTTTTTAGAAAACAAAGAATAAGAAAGCCCCCATAAAGAAATAGAAGTAAGTCCAATAGAATAAGAACGATAAAATAAAGAAGAAAAATTCACTTTAGGAATGAGTAAAGAAAAGAAAGAAACTCCCCCACCCATATTATTTCGTCCTTGTAAAATAGTAAAAAGAATGGGTAAAAGAAAAAAAGAAGAAAGCAGAATTCCTGTAAAAATTCTTAATAAAAAACGAAACCCTTCCTTCCAAAAATGATTCCAAGTATTTTTTTCTGTCCTTTTTAAATAAACAAAAATACCATAGAAAAGAAGACATAAAATTCCCCCTACACTATAAAAGTAACTTGTCATAATAAGAAGGAAAATACTGATAATAAAAAGACCATCTTTTTCCTTTTCAAAATAACGATCAATTCCTATAAGACCTAATAATAAAAAAGGCATATAATTAATAAACATAATATGACGGTGGCTATGGAAAACAAGAGGACCTGAAAGTAAAAAAAGAAAAGAGGTAAAAAAGCTAATTTTTTCATCAAAATGATGTCGCATCCATTTATAAAAAAGAAAAATAGAGAAAAGTACCACTAAAATATCTACAAAAATAACATAGACTACCATAGGAACAAATGGAAGAAAATAAGAAGGAAGAAAAAGAGGACTTAAAAAACCATAATAAGCAAAATAAAAAATATTTTGTCCTGCCCCTATATGAGGAGCAAAAGAAGGAATCAATTGTTTTGTTTCATAAAAAAGAGTCCGAAAATACTCTGGTAATAAATAGTGTTGACTTTCAAAATCGGTTGTTGATGCATATAAAAAAGCACCTTTTTGAGTATAAAAGAAAACAAAAGCTAAAAAAGATAAAAATAAAATAGAAAGATAAATAAAATCTTTTTTAAATTTCTTCATTTTTAACCTCATACTTTTGAAAATTTTCATAAGGGAACATATGATCAAATCGTGTTTGAACAAAAGATTGCGAAGAATACATCTTAATTAATTCCCATTTTTTTTCTAAAAGTTTTTCTTCTATTGGATTTTTAGCAAGTCCTATTTTCTTTTTTGAATAATAAGTCCCAAAATAATATAAATTTCCTGTTTGTTTTATCTTTTTAGCAATCGAAGTTACTATATCATGGGTCATAATATGGTGTTGATGTCCATATTCTCCTTTTTCATTGTGTGTAACAATTTCCTTCCACTTTTTTTGGCTAAGAATATCCTCTATTTCTCTTTGAATAAAAGGATACTCTTTTTCCCAAGAACTTCTTTTTCCCAAAACTTTGTCTGGATAATGAAGCATAATCAAAGCATCCCCTGTTTCTTTCAATACTCTTTCGATTTCTTTAACACGCTTGGTATTGGTTCCGCAAGTAATACAAACAACTAAATATTTTTCTTTTAAAAGATGGGCTCCTCCCCAAATCGTTTCATCGTCGGGATGCGCAACAATCATAATGCGATCAATATCTTTTAAATCCCAAAAATGATAATCAAGTGCTTTTAATCCATCCATTCTTATAAAAACAGAAAGAAGGAAAAAAAGACTAATAACTATTTTTTTAGAACACTTTATTCTACGACTCATTTGTCTCACCTATTTTTATTATACTAAAAAAAGAAAAAAATGTCTTTATTATAAAAAAAGAAAATTTATTTTTAATATTAAAAATATATAATAAAAAAAGACTTAAAAACTTTGTTTTAAATCTTTTTTCTTTTTATTCTTCTACAAACTGTGAATTATATAAATTTGCATAAAAGCCATTTTTCGCAAGCAATTCCTCATGATTTCCAGTTTCTACAATATCACCATTGTTCATAACTAAAATTAAATCTGCATTTCGAATCGTAGATAAACGATGCGCAATAATAAAACTCGTTCTTCCCTCCATTAAACGATCCATCGCTTCTTGAATTAAAAGTTCAGTTCTGGTATCTACAGAAGAAGTAGCCTCATCTAAAATAAGAATTTTTGGGTCTGCAAGAATCACACGAGCAATTGTTAAAAGTTGTTTTTGCCCCCCTGATATATTATCAGATTCCTCATTTAAAACCATATGATAGCCATCTGGAAGCGTTTTAATATAATGATCCACACTCGCCATTTTACAAGCATCAATAACCTCATCCATAGTTGCATCTAATTTTCCATATTTAATATTTTCTTCAATTGTTCCACTAAAAAGCCACGTATCTTGTAAAACCATTCCAAAAACACTTCTTAATTCACTTCTTTTAAAGTTTTTAATATTCTTTCCATCCAATAAAATTTCTCCTGCATTTACATCATAAAAACGCATTAAAAGTTTAATAATTGTGGACTTCCCAGCACCCGTTGGCCCTACAATCGCAATTTTTTGACCCTTTTTTATTTTCCCATTAAAATTATGGATAATCATACGATCTTCATGATAGCCAAATTGGACATTCTTAAACGCAACATTTCCCTCTATATTAGAAATACTTTCTGCCTTTTCAATATCAGGAGTTTCTTCTTCTTCATCTAAAAAGCCATAAACACGTTCTGCTCCAGCTACGGCAGATTGAATCATATTCATCACTTGAGCTAGTTGCCCAATAGGATTGATAAAGCTTCTTACATATTGGGTAAAAGATAAAATATCCCCTACTACAATTTTTCCTTGAATAACAAACCATCCACCTAGAATAGAAATCACTACATAACTTAAATTCCCAATAAACATCATAATAGGGTGCATAATACTAGACAAAAACTGACTTTTCCAAGCGGTATGGTATAATTGATCATTTAATGTACAAAATGTATCCAAAGCTTTCTTTTCTCCATTAAAAATAGTAACAATATCATGCCCTCCATAGATTTCCTCAATATGTCCATTTAAACTTCCTAAATATTCTTGCTGTTGTATAAAATATTTTTGACTCTTTGAGACAATTTTTTTCACAACAACCATACATAAAGGGATAATAAAAAGAGCAACTATTGTCATTGTAAAATTAATACTAAACATCATTACTAAAACTCCAATAATAGTTGTAAGAGAAGTAATGACTTGTGTAATACTTTGATTTAAACTTTGATTTAAAGTATCAACATCATTAGTAAAACGAGAAAGAACTTCTCCATTGGTTTGACTATCAAAATATTTCATAGGAAGACGAGCAATTTTCAAAGAAAGTTTTTCACGAAGTTCATAAGAATAACGATTCGCAACACCACTCATTAAAAAGCCTTCGATAAAAGAAAAAATCAAACTAAAGGCATAAAGACCTAATAAAATAAGCAAAATACGTATAATATTATCGAAATTAATACCCCCAGTATTCGCAATTTTAGCAACAATTCCACTATAAATCTCTTCTGTAACGATTCCTAAAATTTTAGGTCCCACGATTGCAAAAATAGTCGATGCAATTGCAAAAAGAAAAACAAAGAAGATCGTAACACGATATTTTTTCAAATCTTTTAAAATTCGAAGGAGAGTTCCTTTAAAATTTTTAACATTTGAAGCATCCATTCCTGGTCCCATAGGACCTTTTTTATTATGCATCTAATTCCTCCTTACTAAGTTGAGAAAGGGCAATTTCCTGATAAGTTTTACAAGTTTTCATAAGTTCTTGGTGCGTTCCCATTCCAACAATTTTTCCTTCATCTAAAACCACAATCGTATCTGCATTCATAATTGTACTAATACGTTGTGCCACAATTAAAACAGTTTTATCATGTGTAATTTTTTTAAGTTCATTTCTCAAAATAGCATCGGTTTTAAAATCAAGAGCTGAAAAACTATCATCAAAAATATAAATATCGGGATTTTTAGCTAAGGCACGGGCAATCGATAAACGTTGCTTTTGTCCTCCACTGACATTTCCTCCCCCTTGTGCAATAGGATACTGATATTTTCCTTCTAATTCTTGAATAAAACTATCAGCTTGTGCAATTTTAGCGTATTGAATCATTTCCTCCTCTGTTAAATCAGCATTTCCATATTTCAAATTACTCTCTACACTTCCTGAGAAAAGAACACCTTTTTGTGGAACAAAACCAATTTTATCCCGCAAAGTATGCATATTAACCTCACGAATATCTACACCGCTTACAAAAATTGTTCCATCTGTAACATCAAAAAATCTTGGAATTAAGTTAATAATGGTAGATTTTCCACTTCCTGTAGAACCAATAAAAGCCGTTGTTTTTCCAGGAAGAGCTTTAAAGTTAATATCTGTCAAGACATCATAATCTGCATCTGGATAACGAAAGGATACATGACGGAACTCAACAACTCCCTTTTGATCTTTTTCAAATGGTTTTTCTTTTTCTGGATTAGTAATTACAAAATCACGCTCTAACACTTCATTAATACGTTTTGCAGAAACACTTGCACGTGGAAGCATAATGGACATCATAGAAATCATTAAAAAAGCCATAATAATCTGCATTGCATATTGGATGTAAGCCATAATATCTCCTACCTGCATAGAACCAGAATCGACTCCTTCGGCTCCTTTCCAAACAATGAAAAGACAGACTAAGTTCATAATAAAGTTCATCATTGGCATCATAAAAGACATCACGCGATTAACAAATATGTTCATTTTTGTTAAATCCTTATTAGCCTTATCAAAACGTTTTTCTTCATATTTTTCATTACTAAAAGCACGAATAACAGGAAGTCCTGTCAAAATCTCGCGTGTAACTAAATTAAGTCGATCAATAAGTTGTTGCACTACTTTAAATTTTGGCATTACAATAGCAAACATGATAACAACTAAACTAATAACAGCCACAACAGCTATTGCAATAATATAAGTCATACTAGAATTCGTATTTAAGGCTTTAATAACGCCACCAACACCAATAATAGGGGCATAAAATAAAACACGGAAAAGCATCACTAAAATCATTTGTACTTGTTGAATATCATTGGTAGTTCTCGTAATTAAAGAAGACTGTCCAAAGTCCTTCATCTCTGTTTTAGAAAAATGCACCACTTTATCAAATACACGGTTTCGTACACTACGTGCAAGATTGGCTGCCAAACGAGAACCAAGTAACCCAACTAAAATAGTAGTAATCATAGAAAAAACAGCAATTCCAAGCATTTTTAAACCAGTTATAAAAATATAGTGATTTTGAATAGAATTTACATCCATTCCAATAGCAACATATTGTTTTTGAACATATGAAATCGCACTCGCTTGAAGCATAGAAGAAGGATATTGCTCCATCTTTTCTTGTACATTTTCCACAAATTTCTTTTGTGTTTCAAGGGGCGCTAAATGCAAAGATGCAATGGTTTCACGTGTTAACCCTTCTATTTGACCCGAATCAGCCATCGAAAGAACAGCCAAAGGAAAAGTTAAAATAGTAGACACTCGATTTTCTACCTTTTTCTTTCGAACATAAAGATTTTCTTCTTTTAAAAGAGGATATTTCTCTATAAAAGCAGTATTTCCTTTTGTATAAAAATCATAATTTTCTAAAAGATAGCTTTTTTCTTCCTCTGTCAGAAAAAGAAAAATATTTTTCATTTCTCCTTCGCGAAATACTTGCGCTGCACTATCCTCAATACCACCATACTGAATACCAACATTTACAATTTTAGATGTATAATCTGGCAAAGACAAATCACAGATTGCTTGCACAACTAAAAGAGCAACAATAGCTAGAATGGACACGAAGGATCCCTTTAAATTTTTAAACAGTTTTATCATTTTTGACCTCCATATTGAATAATTTCTAATTTTTGACAAAAACTTTCTTGCGCTTCTTTGGCATCTCGATTTAAAAGAATTGCACAAATTAATTCTTTTATTAATAAATCATTTAATAAAAATAAAAGATCTTTTTCCTTTCCTTTTTTTATTTGAGATGTATCCATCATTGCAAGAAGTGTTTTTTCTATTCTTTGTTGTTGTAAAAATATATGATCGTGCACATGAAAATTCATTCCAGAAAAAATATGTTTAAATAATTTCAAATTTTCTTCTTTGGAAATAAAATCTATTAAAACTTGAAAAATAAGAGGATAGGCAGAAAATGGATTTCCTTTTTCCTTTATTAAAATGTCTTCAAAAAGGGCAAAGAAACGATCCTTATGCTTTTTTAAAGCATAGTCATATAAATCCTCTTTATTTTCAAAATACATATAAAAGCTCCCCCGCGAGATCCCTGCATTTTTAATAATTCGATTAATGGAGACATCTTGTAAGGAATAATTAGTAAATTCTTCTAAAGCACTTCGTAATAGTTTTTCCTTTT
This sequence comes from uncultured Caryophanales bacterium, assembly GCA_947065955.1. Lineage (GTDB taxonomy): Bacteria > Bacillota_I > Bacilli_A > RF39 > UBA660 > CAMSXY01. The sequence continues at coordinate 18,835 of CAMSXY010000006.1, forward strand.
TTTCCTCTGGAAGATTATAAAAAGTTAAGGTAGGCATATATGCACCTCCTATATCATATGTTTTTCTAGATACACAGTTACCATTATATATGACACCTTGTCACATGTCAATCACCAAAAACTAATTTTTGTAAAAAAGCATTTTAGGTATTGTCAAATTTTTTTTTTTATGTTATGATAATATTGCCTATTTAATTGGCGATGTAGCTCAGTTGGCTAGAGCACCCGGTTCATACCCGGTAGGTCGGTGGTTCGAATCCACTCGTCGCTACCATTGGAAAATCTGTTCGAACTTTTTCGAACTTTAGATACAGGACTTGTCAAAAGTCTTTTTTTATGTTATCATGAATATGTCAAGGAAACTTGCATAAAATAAAAAAGGGAACATTCAGTTTTTGCGAGTTGAATGTCTACCCAATAAATTGTGAAGACATTTAATTCAATGAAGAATTAAGTGTCATTTTTTTATAACTACTATCATAATGATAAGGAGAAATAAAATGATAGCAATGAGCTTAAGAATTTTAATAATAAAAGTCTTAGTTTTCATTTTTATCAAACCTCCTCTCTATTAGAGATTTGGTAGACACTCAACAACTGATATTCCCTAAAGTAATTATACTATGAGTAATTCTTTTAAACAAGCGAACATATCAATATTTATAAAATTATTTTTATAAACTTCCTATATTTTGATACTTGTGTCAAAATATATAGGGGGGTATCTACCATTTTAAAAGCAAAAAGAGTTAATTGTAATTTAGCAATTAGCTCTTTTTTATGTCTCCTACCATAAGATTTTACTAAATATTATATTTATTGATCCAATACATTAACCTCTTTTTATAAACTACTATATTTTAAATAAAAAAAGCACCAATAAATGGTGCTAGTATACTTATTTTCTTGTTAAAATTAGTTGTTTTATTTCTTCCTGTTCTAAATCATGTTGTTTATCTCTTAAATCGTTAAGTTTTTTTTGATTCCTATACAATGATAAGCCATAACAACCAGCAGTTAAAATGTTTAAACCGAAAACCATCATACTTGGCTTAGTAAATCCGACAAAATCAATCATACTTTTAAATTGAAATGTTCCAACCAAAATCAATCCCCCAGTAAGGAAACCATAAATATTTCTATTAAATCTTACTATTCCAATGTTAGTTTTAACAACTTCTAAACTTTCATTAATTTTTCTTAATGCAATTACTCTCTCTTTAACCCTTTGCAGTTCCATAAACTCTCCTGATTTCATTATAAGATCTCCCTTCAAAAGGATATTTTAGCACTTATTTTGAAAATGTCAAGATTTCAGTCAATAAAATGTTTGTCAATCCTAATTTTTTTATAAAATTATTCTTTTTCTAAAGAAACAGTAGCATAAGCCCCTAAATCGAACACTTCATATCCTAATTTTTCTAAAGCTGTATAAGCAATACTACTTCTTCTTCCGCTTTGACAATAAACAAGAATAGGTTTGTCTTTAGCAAGGTTTATATTTTCATTTATTTCATCATAAGGGATATTAATAGATCCCACTACATGACCACTATCGTATTCGTTTTTTGTCCTTACATCAATAACAATATATTCTTTTTCAGAAAGCACTTTTTGCAATTTTTCTTCTTTTGAAAGTTCTTTTTCAAAGGAACATCCACAAAAACACATCACTAAAACAAAAATAATTAAAAATTTCTTCATTTCTTTTTTCCCTTCTTTTTCCATAAAATATTATCTATAAAATATAATATCTTTTCTCTTAAAATTTAAACTTTCTTTTTAATAGGATGTCTAATAACTGTTTTTAATTTATCTTCTGCACATTTTCTTGGATCACTTAAATAAATTTCATGATGAAAGCGATCCTCATTAATATCTAAGATATATCCTTCTTTTTCTATATATTGTTGCATAAGATCAACCGTTTCGACTTCTCGATCAAAAGATCCTATATGCATACACTGCACACAAATTCCTTCCTCATAAGTAAAAAATTCCACTTTTGAAAAATCCTGTTTTTTCTTTTGAGTAGCCTCAGAAATAGCCCAATCAAAATCTTGTTTTGTTACAAAATCAGGTAATCGAATCATCGAAATAAAACACATATCCTTTTTCCGTGTATAATCAAGTCCTTTTGTGTCCTCTTGCCACCAAAACCCTTCCAAAGGAGGTACTACATAGGAAAAGTACCCTTTTATTTGATAAGGCGTTTTATAACTCATTTTTATTGTAAAAGCAATACTATATAAAAGTCCAATAGAATTTTTGTATTCGCTATTTTCTTCATTAGGATCCCCTTTTCCTCTTACAAGATCGGAAGAGCACACGTCTGAACTCCAGTCACCCAAGTCTA